>CAXUFU010000192.1:0-5803 GCA_964250275.1 uncultured Chthoniobacterales bacterium
CCGGGCGCGTGACGGCGGGGATCTTGTGGGGGTGGGGCTGCCGAGCGTCGGCGGAAAGTTGGACCTGCGCGGATTTGAGCGCCGGCAACTAATTCGGGCCGAGCTTCTGCCGGCCCAGCGCCGCTTCGTAATCCGTCTGCGCCTGCGTCAAAGCGCGCAAGCCGGCGTCATCGACGACCGTTGCCAGCAACTGACCTTTTTCCACCCTCAAGCCTTGGCTGGTCACCGTCGTGCCAAACCCCGGGGCAAGATGGATGAAACCGCTATTCTGGGCGTTGAGCGTAAGAGCAAAAATGGAGGAGACCGTCACCGTCCCGTACACCGCGGAGATCGCCGTGCTGCGCTTGACCACGTACACGTTTGCCAGCGGCCGGTTGATGATATCGGCATAGACGTAGTAACCGATCACGATGAGCACGAACGCGATCAGCAACGTCGCCGCCCAACGTACGGTGCCATAAAAAGCCGCCTGACGGCGCGGATTGATCGGAGGAGATGTCACTTGGGGGAGTCGGCTTTGGCGGGTTTGTCTTGCTCAATAAACCGCAGGTATCCACCGATGACGCGGTCATAATCCGCGTGCGCCAGGCTCATCTCCAACTGGGCGTCGAGCAACCCCAGGCGAGTGCTTAAAACTCCGCTCTCGGCATCGAGGAACTCGAGCTGCGAGTTGGTGCCTTGCGTCACCCCGCTCTCGATCAACTTCAGCGTGTCCCCGGAGATCGCGACGTTCGAGGTGAAGAGATCGCGCTTTTTCGCCGCATCATCGAAACGCGCGCGCACGCTCGCCAGTTCACTCGGGATGTTGCGTTCGAGTTGCTGCACCTGGATCGAGATGGCGTCCCGCAGGCTTTCCAGTTGCCGGACCCCGCCGCGGACCGCGCCCGTGTCGATGATATTCCAAACTTCCTGCACGCCGGGGCTGATCTGCGTCACGTCGGTGTTATCCTCCGGGCGGACGGAATTGGTGCGTTGGCTTTGCACGAAATCCTGCGGCAAGAGTTGCCCGGTGACGTAGATTTTCACCGCCGGATAGTAGCCGCCGCGCACGACATTGGCGTCTTCCGTGGAGGAACGCACGAGATCCCGCAACGCCTGCAAGTCCGGCCGGCGGGCGCGGCTTTCCCGGGTCGCGGCCCCGGGCTCGAAAACTAACGGCCCATCCTCCCACGGACCCACGAGGGTGATAGAGCCCTCCGAGTTGGCGCCCGCCCCCAGAGGCCGGCCCATCGTCTGCAGCAGCGTGGTTAGGTTCGTGTGCAATGACCCGACACTGGCCAGGATCTGCGGCTGGAAATTGACTTGCTGGATCTGGGCCTGGAGGAGCGGCCCGCGGCCGGACAGGCCCGCGGCCACCAGCTCGCCCACGCCTTTGGCGTTGGCATCCAGGCGCTGGGAAATCTCCCGCAGCAGCGCACCGGATTGCTGTTGAAAGAGCACGCTATAAAATTCGAGGCGTGCCGCGTGCAATTCCGCCGTGGCCGTGACGAGGAAGTTGGAGCGGGCGACCGCCAGGGCAATGTTGCCGCGGCGCCAGGAGGCGGGGATGGAAGCATCGAAGATCGGCTGATAAAGCGCCTCGGTGCCGATCAAGTAACTCGTGGCGGGGCGCGGTTGGACCTCGGTCACGGTCTTGGCTTTGCCATTGACCAGCACCGACACCTGCAAATTCGCCGAGGTTTGCCGGCCCTGCTCTCCGACCAATCCCTGCACCAGGAGCGTGGGCAAAGCTCGCGCGTGAAAGACCAGCCGCTGCCCGCCCGCTTCCTCCAGGCCGAGACGCTTTTGCACGATCACCGGGTCATGCTCCAAGGTCTCGTGCAAGCATTCCGCCAGGGTCAATGTTTCCGCGCGCGCTCCAAAAGTGAACGCCAGGATCGCCAGGCCGGAAGCGGCAAAAGCGCGGAGACTTTTTCCGGCATGTCCCTTCCTGGCGGCCGGACGCCCATGGCTGGCAACTCGCATTGGCATCATTTCGACGGTTTCTCTCCCCCCGGCAAGCCGGGGCCAGGCAGTTTATCGAGGTGATTGACGCCCACCGCGCGCAAAAGCTTGGCCAGGGCGGTGTTGTACGCCTGGCGGCCGGTCAATTCCGTGAGTTCCGCCCGGGTGAGATCGACCCGGCTCTGGAGCACGTCGAGCTGCGTGTTGAGTCCGGCGTCGAAGTTTTTTGCGTTGAGGTCGAGATTTCCATGGGCCAACTGGATGTTGCTCTTCTCTGGCCGGAGCGTGGCTTCCGCCTGCTGCAAGTCGTAGTAGGCCGTGCGCACGTCCGCCTCCACTTGCAGCCGGGTGGAAACGAGCGCCGCCTCCGCCTCGCCGACCTGCGCCCGAATAGTGCGGACTTTGCCCAAAGTCATGAAGCCATCGAAAACTTGCCAACTCGCCACCAGGCCCACCGTGTAACCGGAAAAATCGCCGTTCACCGCGCGTAAATCCTGTTCACTGTAAAGGTCGTACGAGACAAAGCCGCTCAACTGCGGGCGGGTGGCGCTTTTCTCGACGATGATCTGGCGCCGCAACGCGTCGATGGCCAGCTTGCGCGCGGAAATCTCCGGCCGGGTCACGTCCGCCCGTTGCAGCAGTTCATCGAGCGAGAACTGCATCGGCACATACTTCAGCTCGCCGCGGAGCCGGAACGGGATTTCGGGCGCGCTCTGGGGGAAAGGAATGGCCAGCAATTGGCTGAGTTGCACGTAAGCCGCGCTCAAGTCGTAATTGGCCTCCGCGAGCTGCGGCTCCTCGTTGGCCAGGCTGACCTGCGCGCGGTTGACGTTGAGCTGGGCCGCGGAACCGGCCGCGAGGCGGTCCTGTTGATCCTTGACCTGGGCGCGCAGCAGATCGATTGCCTGCCGGCGGATGACGATGAGTTCGCGCGCGAAGAGCGTCTGATAAAAAGCCGTGCGGACGGCGAGCGCCACGGTATCGAGCGCGGCCTGGTAAGTCAGCGCTTCCGCCTTCTCCTGCGTCTCGGCGATGGCGATGCGGCTGCGCACCGCGCCGGCGGAGTAAAGGTTCTGCGTGATGCGCACGTCGGCGGTGTAGTCGTTGGGCTGGAACGTGGGGTACTGGCCGCCGTTGGTGGCGACGGATTGCTCGAGGCGTTCGTAGAACGCACTGCTGCTGAGCTGCGGAAAGATTTGGCCTCGCGCCACCGTGATGGCCGCCTTGGCGGCATCCAGGCGCTTGGCGGCGGCCAGCACGTCGGGATTTTGCCGGGCGGCAATCCCCAGGCAATCGTCCAGGGTATAAGTTTGCGGCGCGCAATGGGCGGTCGCCGCCAAAGCCAAGAGAGCCGGGAGCAGCAGCACTGCCCGGCAAATGGCTCGGCGGGAGGCCCAAGCGCGGGGCGGCGGGTTCAACGGTTGCTTCCCCACGAGTTCTTGGCTTTTAGAGCCGGTAGCGGCTCTGGCCAAGCAGAAACTTTGGGGCATATTCTCGGACACGATCGCTGAAATCTGGATTGACGCTCCGCGGAGGCGCCGGTTTAGATGCACCGCTTCCCATTCATGTTCAAAGTTCCTCTTTTCACCGATCGCACCAAGCCCGTCGCGGAACGCTGCCGCACCGACCCGAATACCCGGCTCCGGCTCAAGTACGCTCCTTATTACCACGTTGTCGAGCAGGTCGACGGGTTGAACATCGTCATCAACGGCCGCCGCATGACGATGATGTGCAGCAACGAGTATCTGGGCCTCAGCAGCCACCCGGAAGTGCGGCGCGCAGCCAAGGAAGCGATCGACCAGTGGGGCACCAGCCCCTGCGGCTCCCGGCTGGCCAACGGCTCGCGCGGCTACCACGTCGAGCTGGAAGAGGAACTGGCGGCGTTTCTGGGCAAGGAAGCTTGTCACGTCAGCGTCGCCGGCTACATGGCGTGTGTCTCGAGCCTCTCGTCGCTGGCGCAGCGCGAGGACGCGCTCATCGTCGACAAGAGCATCCACGCCGCGCTCTGGGACGGCGTGCGGCTGAGCGGCGCGGAGGTGGAACGCTTTACCCACGAAGACATGCGTTCGCTGCGCGCCTTGCTGGCGCAGCTCGAGCCCGGCCAGCCGAAGATCATCGCGATCGACGGCGTTTATTCGATGGAGGGACACATCGCCTCGCTGCCCGAGATCGTGAATTTAGCCGAGGAGTACAGCGCGTTTTTGGTCGTCGACGATTGCCACGGTTTCGGCGTGCTGGGCCGCGACGGCCGCGGCGTGGCCGATCATTTCGGCCTGGGCAAGCAGGTGGACCTGATCTGCGGCAGTTTTTCCAAGTCGCTGGCGAGCACCGGCGGCTTTATCGCCTCGACACGTGCGACGATCGAATACCTGCGCAGCACGTCCCGCCAGATTATCTTTAGCGCTGCGATCACGCCATCGTGTTCCGCGGCGGCGCTCGCGAGCCTGCGGGTGATGCAACGGGAGCCGGAGCATCGGATTCGCCTGTGGGAGAACACGCGGTATCTGCAAGGCATCCTGCGTTCCCTGGGGCTGGATTTTTGGGAAAGCCCGACGCCTGCCGTGCCGATCGTCATCGGCGACAAGGAAAAGTGTTACTTCATTTGGAAATCGCTGCAGGAGCAGGGTTTCTTTACGGTGATGTCCATTTCGCCCGGCGTGCCGGCCGGCAAGGATTTGATCCGCACGGCGGTCTCGGCGTTGCACACGAAGCAGATGCTGGACCGCTTCGGCGACGCGCTGCGGGTCGCCGTGCGCAAAGCAGGCTTCCGCCCGCTGGCCGCGGTGGCGTGATGGGGCGTCTGCACAGACGCTGCGGTAGCTTTTCATCCCGCCCCCGCTCAAGCTTGGGTCCGTTAGGCACCTCTACGCTCTTTCGATGGCCACGATCGCTGAAGTCGAAAAACTTGCCTTCGATCTCCCGGATTCTGACCGCGCCCTCCTCGCTGCGCATCTTCTTCGGTCGCTCCCTTCCCTCCTCCACGACGACGACGAGGGCATCGCCGAGGCGTTACGCCGGGACGCAGAACTTGGTGCCGAGCCCGGTTTGGGCATCACGCTCGATCAGCTGGACCAGCAGGTCCGAGACCGACGCCACTGATGCGAACAGAGGCTGGCCGTTAAGCCGGTTCCGAGTTCCAGCCTTGACTTAGACAGCCGCTGTCGCTGAGCTTGGAGGCGTTAGGTGTCGCTCGGCACCATGAACATCCTCCCTGCCAAACCGTCCGAGGCAGAGCTTCTCACGCGCATCGCCTTTGCCGCCAAGAGCCATTGGGGCTACCCGGCCCGTTGGCTGGCTTTGTGGGAGGATGTTCTCACCATCACCCCTGCTTTCATCGTCTCGCACCCTACGTACGCGGCTCATGGTGAGACCGAGATTGTCGGTTTCTCTGCACTTCGCCGGGGCGAAACGGGCTTGAGTTTGGAGCACCTCTGGGTGTTGCCCACCGCAATGAGCTGCGGAGTAGGCGGTGCGCTCTTTCGTCACGCCCGGCAAAGCGCCGCCGAGTGGGGGTTCGCCTCCCTTGAGTGGGAGTCTGATCCGCATGCCGCCGGCTTCTACGAGCACATGGGCGCTTGCCGGATCGGCACCCGCCTTGTCTCCACCGAAGGTCACCCGCGTGAGTTGCCTCTTTTCCGTTGCGCTACCACCTTCTCACCTGCTACCCGCGATACCTAACCACGCGCTCTAGCGGACAGAGGGCTGGCTGTACAAACAAGGCCTGGAGCCTAGGGGAATCGAACCCCTGACCTCCTCAATGCCATTGAGGCGCTCTACCAACTGAGCTAAGACCCCGAACCGCCTACCGACGTGGACTTACGCTGCTCGCCGCCCCGGCTAAAAAGCCAGGAGTTCCACC
>CAXUFU010000193.1:0-5791 GCA_964250275.1 uncultured Chthoniobacterales bacterium
TTGAGTGCCCCGGAAGCGGCCAGGTGCAGCCGCAACTCCTGCACGTAAGAGCCAAAGAGCACCAGCGCCGCCAGGCCCGCCGAGGCAATGGCGTAGCCTTTGGTGACGGCTTTCATCGTGTTGCCGACGGCGTCCAATTCATCAGTCACTTCGCGCACATGATGCGGCAGATCGCTCATGACGGCGATGCCGCCGGCGTTGTCCGTGATCGGCCCGAAGGCATCCAGGGAAATAATGATCCCAGCCATCGAGAGCATGCTCATGACGGCAATGGCGATCCCGTAAAGATGCCCGAAATGGTAGCTCAACAAGATGGCGATGGCGATGCAGATGACCGGCAGGGCGGTCGCCCGTTGGCCCGTTGCCAGGCCGGCGATGATGTTGGTGGCGTGGCCGGTCTCGCTGGCCAAGGCGATCTTGCGCACCGGCGAAAATTTGGTGGAAGTATAATAGTTCGTGATGAGCACGACCGCCCCCGTCAGCACGAGGCCCACCAGGGAAGAAAGATAGATACCCTGCCAGGTGTAAGTAAAACCCGCCGCGTAGCCTGGCGCCGGAAACATCTTGGCGGTGATCGGCAGATAGAGAATGGCGGAAATGACGGCGTTTGCGCCGACGGCCTCCAGCAGCGCGCGGCCCGGCGATCCCTTGCGGAAATTCACCAACAAGATGCCGACGACCGCGCCGATGATGGAAACGCCTCCGAGCAGAAACGGGTAAATGATGGCGGGATTGACGACCGTGAACTGGTCCCGCGGCATGGTCAGAGCCCCGATCAAAATCGCGCCGATCAGGCTGACCGCATAGGTCTCGAAAACGTCCGCCGCCATGCCGGCGCAATCGCCGACGTTGTCGCCGACGTTATCGGCGATCGTCGCCGGGTTGCGCGGATCGTCTTCGTCGAGGTGGCTCTCGATTTTGCCGACGAGGTCCGCCCCGACATCGGCGGCCTTGGTGTAAATACCGCCGCCGAGCCGGGCAAAAACGCTGATGAGACTCGAGCCGAGCGCGAGGCCGATCAGGCTGTTGATGGCTGCCTGTTCGCTGACCGCCAGGTGCTTTTCGACGATGTAGAACAAGCCCACCGAGAGCAAAGCCAGCCCGACGACCAGCAAACCTGTCACCGCGCCGCCATTAAAGGCCATGCGCAAAGCGGCGTGGCGGTTTTGCCCGGCGGCAAACGCGGTCCGCACATTAGCCAGGACGGCGATGCGCATGCCGATAAAGCCTGCGGCCAGCGAGCACACCGCGCCGACGAGAAAGCCGCAGGCGGTCGCCGCACCCTTGAAGTAGGCGGTGAGGAAAAAGATGAGGACGGCAATGACCCCGATGGTCACCACTTGCCGATTCAAATAAGCGCGCGCGCCTTCCTCGATGGCCGCGGCGACCTCCTTCATGCGGCCGTCGCCCGCGGGCGCGGCCACGATGGTGGTGATGAGATAAAACGCGCAGCCCAACCCGAGAGCCGCCAGCAATAGGGAGAGCCACAAGCCGGAATTGAGCAAGATCGAACCTAAAACCATAGCGGAGGAGAGACTAAAAGGAGTTTTTCTACGAATGACCGAACAGGGGAGCGGCCACTCTAATGACTTCGCGCGGGGCCGCAATCATTTCCTTCATGCACGGCGTCAGGGATTTGCCGGATGGTCAAAGGGCGTTTAGCGCCACTCCGATTGTAGGGCGACCGCTTCGGTTGCCAGGCACAGCGTGTTGCCCGCAGGCGGAGTTCCTCGCTTCTCGAAACTACGACTTCGCTAAATGTTTACAGCCTGTTCAAGGCCGTGATTCCTTCTGAGGAGACACCGCCGCCATGGCCCACCCCCCGCGTGTTCCAGTTTATCTACCGTGGCAGCAGCCGGTGGTTTACTTCGTGACCTTCAACGTGGCGAGTCGCCAGAAGGTGCTCGCTAATGTGCCCGCCTTCGACGCTTGGAAGGCCGCTGTAAGTAAGCTTACGACCTGGAAAGTAATCGCCGGCGTGATGATGCCCGACCACATCCACGTGCTCGCTGCTCCCCTTGATCGTAACGCCGCTGTCGGCAACTTCTCCGCCGCGATGAAGCGCTGGATCCGGCAGCAAGCCAGGCACGATTGGCATTGGCAGACTGGCAGCTTTGATCGGCTCTTACGCAGCGATGAATCAGCCGCCGAGAAGTGGGCTTACATGCGCGACAATCCCGTACGTGCCGGTTTAGTCGCGTGCTGGCAAGATTGGCCCTACAGGATCGGATTGGAGGAAGTGCATGCCAAGGAACTGTAGGGCGACCGCTCCGGTTGCCAGGCACAGCGCCGTGCTTGGAATGCGGGACGCCGGCCTTGGTTGCAAAGGCCAGCATTGCGCCGTTCCCGGCAGGCGGAGCGCCCGCGCTACAATTCCAGATGTCGCGCCGCTCCCGGCAGGCGGAGCGCCCGCCCTACAGTTCCGAACGTCGCGCCGCTCCCGGCAGGCGAAGCGCCCGCCCTACAATTCCAAATGTCGCGCCGCTCCCGGCAGGCGAAGCGCCCGCCCTACAGACGGATTGGCGCCCTCGCGCTTACCCAGCCGTTTCTTCCGCCAGCAGGCTCAACACCGCCTTCTGCACATGCAGACGATTCTCGGCCTGGGTGAAGATCGTGTCGGCGTTCGCTTCCAGGACTTCGGCCGTGATCTCCTTGCCGCGATAAGCCGGCAAACAATGCATCACGAGCGCCCCCGGAGCCGCCCGCTCGAGCAACGCCGCGTTGATCTGATAGGCGGCCAAGTCTTCGATCCGTTCCGCGGCCTCGGCCTCCATCCCCATGCTTACCCACACATCCGTGTACAATACATCCGCCTCGGTAGCGCCCTCACCCACATCCACGACGCAACGCACCTCCGCACCCGCCCCGAGGCGCGCGAGCAAATCCGGCGCGGGCTGATATTTGGGGGGGGCCGCGATCACCAGCCGGAAATCCAGCTTCGCCGCCGCCCAAAGCCAGGAGGCGGGCACGTTGCAAGCGCCGTCGCCGATGTAACAGACCGTCTTGCCGCGCCAATCGCCCAGCCTTTCCCCGATGGTAAACAAGTCCGCCAAGATCTGGCAGGGATGCTCTTGATCGGTCAGCGCGTTGACGGTCGGCAAACCGCTGGCGCGGGCAAAAGTCTCCAGGTCGCTCTGCGCATAGGTCCGGATGACCGCGCCGTGCAGCATGCGGCCAAGGACGCGGGCGGTATCTTCGATCGGCTCGCCCCGGCTGCCGAGATGAAGATCATTGGCGTTAAAGAAAAGCGGGTCGCCGCCGAGTTCTCTGATCCCAACTTCAAAGCTTACCCGGGTGCGGGTAGAACTCTTGTTGAAGATCATGCCCCAACAAAGGTGCCGCAGCGGATGCGCCGCGTGCCGGCCACGGGTAGCCTTCATCTCGCGCGCGAGCTCGAGGATGCGCAGGATTTCTGCGCCGGATAACGACTCGAGCGATAGGAGATTCTTCATGCCGCTTCCTCCGCGAAACGTTTGAGGACCGAGGCCAGGATACTGACGGCTTGTTCGACCTGCACGCCGCTGACGTTGAGCGGCGGCAGCCAGCGGACAACGTGCGTGCCGGAGGGCACGGAGAGCAAGCCAGCCTGTTGCAAGCGGCTGACCACCTGCAGCGACGGCGACCGCTGATCGCCACTGCCGCCAGTGACGCGGGCGAACGCGTCCGCGTCGAGGTCGATGCCGAGCATGAGCCCGAGACCGCGTACTTCGGCGATCAACGGCGACACCATGCCTGCCAGCAGCGTCTTGGCGTATTCCCCGATCAACGAGGCGTTGGCCAGGAGTTTCTGTTCTTCAATGACCTCAAAAGTGGCCAGCGCCGCGGCACAGCCCAATGGGTTCCCCCCAAACGTCGTGCCGTGGGTGCCGGGCCCGAGCAGATCGCCCAGCCGCGACTCCGTGCCGTCGAGCAACGTGACGGCACGGTCGCGCACCCAGATCGCTCCCATGGGAAAGCCCCCGGCCATGCCTTTGGCCCAACTGATGGCATCGGGCAACACGTCTTCGGCTCCCAGCGAGCGCCAGGCGCACCAGTCTCCGGTGCGGCCGAAGCCGCATTGCACTTCATCGAACATCAGCAGCAGATCCCGTTCGTCGCACAGCGCACGCAGCCCGCGGATAAAATCCGCCGTCGCCGGGACGATGCCGCTCTCGCCCTGGATGGGTTCGAGCAGGACGGCGGCGGTCCTTTCGTTCACGCGGTCGCGGACAGACTCCAGATCGTTGAAAATCGCCTGCGTAAATCCCGGGGTCAGCGGTTCGAACCCCTTTCTGACTTTCTCCTGTCCGGTGGCGGCCAGGCCGGCGAGGGTCCGGCCGTGGAATGATTGCTCAAAGGTGATGATTTCGTGGCGTCCGCCAGACCGCGCCAGATTGCCGAAACGGCGCGCGACCTTATAGAGCGCCTCGTTGGCCTCCGCGCCGCTGTTACAAAAGAAACAGCGGCCGGGCGCACCGACCAACGAGACAATTTTTTGCGCCAGCAAGCCTTGCGGCCGCGTGTAGTACAGGTTGGAAGTATGCCCGAGGGTACGCGCCTGCCGGATGGCAATGGCCGAGCGAACAAACGGCGATGCCGGCGCCGAAATCCAGGTATTCCTTGCCAGCCTCGTCCCAGACGCAACACCCCTCGCCGCGCGCCAGCGCCAGCGGAAAGCGCCCGTACGTGGGCAGGACGAATTGCGCGAAGAGCTGCTCGGTGGAAAGCGTTTCGGTGGGGGCGTGGGGAGTCATCAGGCAAAGTGGTCAACATGCCGCCGCAATGACGACCGCGCAAACGGCGGCACGGCATTGCAGGCAACTTATTTACCGCCCGTGACCGTGTAACCTTCCGCACGTAAATCAGCCGCCAGGCCCTGTTCCATCTCGGCGGCAATGCGATAGGGCATCGGGTTGAAGCAAGCGTACATTTCGGGCAACAGGCGGATGCCGTATTTGCGCACGGTCCAGGCGGACTTGTGGCCGCTTTTGTGGTTGGCGAAACGCTCTGCCGGGTCGAGTCCGGTCAGGCCGACGTAGACGCACGGCTTGGCGGGATCGCGCTTGGGATTGAGGCGCAAGACCGAAGGATGCGACGCCACCGCCGGGTCCAGCAGCACCACGTAGACGTTGTGCCGCAGCAATTCCGCCTTCGTCTCCGCCTGAGCCGTCAGCAACGGCCGCAGACGCCTCGCTCGTTTGCGCTTCATCGGATGATCTTCGACTTACGTGGCAGACAGAGAACCATACACCTCACGACAGGCCGCAAACGTGTTGAGGTGCACCTGGACCACCTTGCGCACATCCGCGGTGTATCCGCCGGCGAGAACCCAGGCGATCGGAATGCCGGCGGCACGGGCGAACTCGAAAACGGTCACGTCGCGCCCCCGCAAGGCCGCATGGTCCAGGGCCAAGGGCGAGAACGGATCCTCGAAGTAAGGATCGGCCCCAGCTTGGTAGAGCAGCAAATCCGGAGGCCCGCGGGAGAGTAACTTCGGCAGATGCAGCCGCAGCAACTTCTGCAATCCTGCCCCGTCCAGGCCCGCCGGTAAGGGGACCGAAAAGTGGTTCAACCCATCGGCGTGATGGCATTGCCGCACGTCGCGGTAGACGAGATTGTTCATGTAATCGTTTCCATAAAGTGAAAGCACCGTCAGGTGCGGCCGCGTGACGGCCAGGCTGGCGGTGCCATTGCCGTAGTGCAGGTCGAGATCGAGCACTGCCACTCGCTCGACAGCTCCCGCCGCCAGCAAGGCATCCGCGGCGACCACCAACCCATTGAAGGTGCAAAAACCTTCCCCATGATCCGCGTG
>CAXUFU010000194.1:0-3616 GCA_964250275.1 uncultured Chthoniobacterales bacterium
GTGCTGATCACCCGCGCGATCTCGCGGCCGAGGAGATAGCGCGCCAGCAAGGTGCCGCCGACGATGCCTAACAAGACGCCGGCCACGCCGAAAATCAGCGCCTCGCCCAAGAACAGGCATTGCACCTCCGCGCGGGTGGCGCCGAGACTGCGCAGGATGCCGGTTTCCACCCGGCGCCGCACCACGCTGGCCGCGACCGTGTTGTAGATCAAAAACATGCCCACCAGCAACGAGATGAGCGACAGCGCGCCCAGGTTCAACTCGAAGCCGGCCAGCATCCGCTCCACCTGCCCGCTGCGCTGACCCGGCGGTGTCACGGTCACGTCCGGGGGCACGAGTTTGGTCAGTTGGGCGGCCATGCGGCTAGAGTCGCGGGGTTGATCCAGCAGCAACTGCACGCTGGAAAGCCGCCCCACTTTACCCAGGAGTTCCTGGGCCCAACCGATATCGATGGCGGCAATGCGCGAGTTGCCGTGACCCGCGGCGGTATCGGCCTGACGGATCAAATAACGGACGGTCAGCACGTGCTCGCGGCCATTGATCTGTAACGTGACCGGGTCTCCCACCTTGAGCCCGTGTTCGCGCGCGAACTCATCACTGATGGCGATGGCGCGCGGATCGCCCAGCCATTTTTCGATGTCGAAGTCCGCCGCGGCGCCGCCGCCGCCGCCAATCGCGAACGTGGCAAAAGGCGGGTTAGTGAAAACATCGACCCCGAGCAACTGCAGATACTCCCCCGGGTAACGGGGCAGAGTCGCGTACCCTTCGACGAGCGGCGTGGCGGCGCGCACGCCGGGAGCGGCGGCAAGTTTCGGCAGGAGCGTTTCTGCAAACCCGCCACTGGGCGACTGCACCTCCAGGTTCGCCTTCCCGGCAACGAGATCGATACTGGCCGCAAACGCGCGATTGGCGCTGTGATTGGCGATCTGGATCGCGAGGTAAACCGACACGCCCAGCGCGACGCTGAAAACATTGAGCGCCGCCAAAAGCTTGTGCCGCCCCGCGTGCCGCACGACCTGCCGGTAAAACAGGCGCGGGAACTGCGCCGTCAAGACGCCCCTTCCCGGCGCGCCATGATTTCCTTCAGGCAATCGGCCACTTTCGGCAAAGCGGCCGGATCGAGCCAGGCGCGGCGCACGTAGAAGCCGGGAAGCTCCCGGGACTGGATCAGTTCCTCGCCGCGAGCGAACTCGACCAGAACCTCACCTTCACGCGCGTAAAAGCGATGGGCCAAAGTTTGCGGATCAAGAATCCAGTACTCATTGGAGCCATGCTGTTCGTAAGCGGCGAACTTCGGCCCGATGTCCCGTGCGGCGGTCTGCGGGCTGAGCGCTTCCGCCACCCAGGCGGGTGCGAGTGGCGCGTACGTGGGCTGCAGCCGGGTGGCTTGGGCGGGAGAAAGCCAGAACAGGTCCGGCAGAAAGGCGTTGCGAGAGCTTAACCGCACAGCGACAACCTCCCGATAGAGCTTGCCACCCAGGGCGCTCGCTTCGAGATAACTACGCAAAAGGTGATCCAGAAAGCTCAGAATATCCGCATGGCGAATGTCGACGGGAGAGTGCATGAACTTGCGCCCGTTGATCAAATCGGCGTGAACGTCCGGCTGGAGCCACTCGAGGAACTCCGCCGCCGTCCAGAGCTTGCGCTCCACATCGACGTTTTCTGAAACCAGGGTGGGCATGGCAAATTATCCGGCTCGCTGTCGTGACTGGCAAGAGCCTTCCCACGATCTCAGCCGTTGACGAGTCGGCGCAGTTCCTCGAACGCACGGTCCTCGTCAAAGACGGCTGCGGCCGGAATGACGAACCCGGTGATCCGGCTGCTGGAGATATCTTGCCCGTTTGAAAACGTCCCTGCTGGTGCGTAGCGGTCGCCTTCCAGAATGTATTGCTCGACCGATTGCAGCACAGGATCGATTATCCAGTATTCCGCCACCCCGTTCGCGGCATAATCAACGAACTTGATCGTCCGATCTATCCTCGTGGTGGACGGCGAGAGTACCTCGGCAATGAAATCGGGCGGCGGATACTTCACCTGATCCGGTGTTATGGCCTCGGCTTTCTCGGAGCCGTAGAAAAGGACATCGGGTTCGTAGTCGTTGCGAGGCATGACAATCAGCGCTTTCTCAGAGCGCACTTTTCCGAGGAGATGCTTACGCACATAAGCGCCAAGAAGGCACTCGAGAGCTTGGACGGCAACGGTGTGACGATCCTTGGCTGGTGAATGCACGATGACCTCTCCATTGATAAACTCGGTCTTCTGGTCCTCGGTCATCTCCTCGTAGAAGCGTTCCCGACGCGCGCGTTCGGCTTCCAAGGTTTGCCGGATCGTCTCGAAATGAGCGGGCAACTCCGGGGAGAGAAGGATTTCTTCCAGCACGGTCGGCATGGTTGGGCGGGTCTTCTTATGTTGTCAGCCGTTGACGAACTCGCGCAGCACCTCGAACGCACGGTCCTCGTCGAAGATGGCCGCGGCCGGAATGACGAACCCGGTGATCCGGCTGCTGGAGATATCTTGCTCGCCTGAAAACGTCCCTGCTGGTGCATAGCGGTCGCCTTGCAGAACGTATTGCTCCACCGATTGCAGCACAGGATCGACAATCCAGTATTCCGCCACCCCGTTCGCCGCGTAATCGACGAACTTGATCGTCCGATCTGTTCTCGTGGTGGACGGCGAGAGTACCTCGGCGATGAAGTCCGGCAGCGGCCACCTCATCAGGTCAGGTTCGAAGCCCCCTGCTTTCTCGACGCCATAAAAGAGGACGTCCGGCTCGTAATCATTGCGTGGCATAACGACGAGCACCTTCTCGAAAAGCACCTTTCCCAGTCGATGCCTGCGGACATAGCCTTCGAGAAGAAACACCACGTTGGCTACTGCAACCGAGTGTCGAATCTTGGCTGGTGAATGCACGATGACCTCTCCATTGATGAACTCAGTCTTCTGGTCCTCGGTCATCTCCTCGTAGAACCGTTCCCGGCGCGCGCGTTCGGCTTCCAGGGTTTGCCGGATGGTCTCGAAATGAGCGGGCAACTGCTGGGAGAGAAGGATTTCTTCCAGCACTGTCGGCATGGTTGGTAAGATAGCCTGCCTGTTGTAAACTGGCAGCACAGAAAATGCCCATTGCCACCGCCAGCTCGCCGGAGCCCCTTGCCGATCGGCCGGCGGATGAAGATTGGCGTACCACCGACCAGGAGGAGATCGAGCGGCGCCGGCTGCGCGCCCAGGCAGAAGCGCCTGCCATCACCAACCGCGACCCGCGCCACGCGGTCTTTTCAAACTTCGACGTGCATTCGCCCAGCGGCGTCACTTACGAAGTCGAAATCCGCGATCTGCAAGCACGGCATTTCAGTTGCGCCTGCGTCGACTTCAGCATCAACGGCCTGGGCACCTGCAAACACGTCGAAGCGGTTCTGGCCCATCTGCGCGCGAGCGACCCGGCGGGCTTTGCCCGCGCCGAGCGCGCAGGCTCCCCGCGCATCGATCTGATGCCGGACCGGCCCGCGCGCACGCTGCACGTCGAGCACGGGCTCGAGCGGCTGCCCCGCGGCTTGCGCCGTTTGTTCGATGGCGAAGGCCGCCTGGCGGGCGGACTGACCCCGGAGAAGGCGCTCGAATG
>CAXUFU010000194.1:3626-5779 GCA_964250275.1 uncultured Chthoniobacterales bacterium
CTCGGCCCAGCCGGAGTTGCGCGTCTCGCAGGAGGTCGCGCCCTGGATCGAGTGCCGCCGCCGGGAGCATGAAAGCCAGGCCTTGCGCCGGGCCTACGAGCAAAACGTCCAGGCCGGATTGTGGCCCGGGCAGGAGACGCTGCTGCCGCTGTTCCCTTACCAGCGCGCGGGCATGCTGCACCTGGCGTGCGCGGAGCGGGCGCTGCTGGCCGACGAGATGGGGCTAGGCAAGACGACGCAAGCCATCGCCGCTTGTGCGTTGCTGCGCCGGATGGGGAGAGTCGAGCGGGTGCTGGTGGTGACGCCGGTCTCGTTGCGGGGAGAGTGGGAGGAGCAAATCGGGCGGCTGACGCGCGCTTCTTGCCGGCTGGTCGATGGCCCCCGCGCCCAGCGCCTGGCGGCCTACCAGCGAGAAACCGCGCCGGTTTTCAGCGTCGTCACCTACGAGCAGATGCTGACCGATGCGCTCGAAGTCAACGAACGGCTGCGGCCGGAGGTGGTCATTCTCGACGAGGCGCAGCGCATCAAGAATTGGAGCTCGAAGACCGCCGTCGCCGTCAAGCGCCTGCGCAGCCGGTACGCCTGGGTTTTGACCGGCACGCCGCCGGAGGAGCGGATCGATGAGTTGTATTCGTTGGTGAGTTTCCTCGATCCGTCCGTGTTCGGCCCGCTTTTCCGCTTCAACCGGGAGTTCTATGACTTCGACGAGCTGGGCCGGCCGCGCGGCTATCGCCACCTGGACAAGCTGCGCGAACGCGTGCGCCCGCTGTTGCTCCGGCGCCGGCAAGCAGACGTGGCCAGCGAGTTGCCGAACCGCGCCGAGCGCACGTTTCTCGTGCCACTGAGCGAGCGGAAACGGTTGGCCGGCCAGCGGATCGAGCTATCCGTCGATAAGCTGCTGGCCAGCCAGCGCCGGCGTCCTCTGACCGGTACCCAGCGCGAACGCCTCATCCGCGAGACCAACCTGCTGCGCATGCTGGCAGACACGGGTTACATCCTCGATGCGCGCGACCGCACTTGCCCAAAAGTGGACGAGCTCAGCCGGATCATCCCGGATTGCATCGGAAATCCCAAGGTCAAGATCCTCGTCTGCAGCGAGTGGGAACGCATGCTGGAACTCGTGGCGGACCTTTGCCGGCGGCTGCGCCTCGGGTTTGCCTGGCAGACCGGCCAGCAAAGCGCCGGGGAACGCCGGACCGAGCTGCAACGCTTCCGCGAAGATCCCGCCTGCCGGCTGCTTCTCTGCACCGACGCGAACGGCCCGAGCGCCAACCTGGCCGGCGACGCCGTGGTCATCCATTGCGATCAGCCTTGGAACGAGGCGCGGCTTGAACAACGCCTCGCCCGAGCGCGGGACGCGGATCAAACGCGGCCGCTGACGGTTTTAAGCCTGGTCAGCGAGCAATCGATCGAGCAACGCCTCCAGGCTGCCCGCGCCACCATCGGCCAGCTCGAAACGGCCAGCGGCGGAAAGATCGATTTTGTGCGCCAGCTCGAAGCGGTGTGGCCGGAACGAGCGGCCGATGAAGCCAACCGCCGGTCGATAACCGCCGCGGAGTCTCCCCGGCTGCGGCGCACCGGCGGCGCGGCGCCGGCCGGCGATGCCCCAGATCGTCCGCGGGATTTCTGCGGCAGCGCGGCGGAGCTGCTCAACGGCGCGTTGGTGGCTTGCGAAGAGCGATTTCCCGTCCAGGGAGAGAACTCCGTGCTGCTGGTGGTCGTGGACCGGGAAGCAGAGCGCTGGCGCGAACAGTTGCGGTCGCTTGAAGAGAAGTTCCTCGTCGCGCCGCCAGGAGCCGGGCGGGTGCCGGGTGTGAAGCTCGAGGTCATGGATCGGGCGACGGCGGATCTGCTGCACCGGCTGGCGGACGCTGGCGTCGTCAATCCGTCCGTGCGGGCGAGCCGTCAGCTTTATCCCGCGCTGGCGGCGAATGGGGCGGTTTTGCTGACCCCGGCCGAGCAGGAACACGCCCACCAGGCGCGCGAACGTCATGCCCGCAAAGTCAAAATGGCGCGTGTTCTCCTGGGTGAGACCATGATCGAAGAAGCGCGCGCGGCGTTGCTGGAAGCGCTCTGGGAGCTGGGACGCGCGCTGGCGATCGAGCACCGTCTGCCGGAGCCGGCCAGCTCGTTGGCCGCAGTTGCGCCGCCCC
>CAXUFU010000195.1:0-5750 GCA_964250275.1 uncultured Chthoniobacterales bacterium
CCCCCCCCCCCGCCCGCCCGCCCCCCCAGCCCCCGCCCACCCCCCCCCCCGCTACAATCGAAGAAAGACTGCCTCCACAGGCCGGAAAGAATGGTCAACCCTTCCTCAGTGTACCACCAGCGGTAACGAACGTTGCTCGGCCTGCCACAGGCGCTCGAACTGGCTTTTGGTCTCCTGCTTGCCGTGCTCGCGCAGGTGCTGCGCTTGCACCACGCTCTCGCACAAATCCGCAAACCGCAGCAAGTTCGCCTCCTCGTTGTCGACCGCGTCTTCGGCGGCCTGATAGGTCTGGTCGGCGGCGAGCAAAGAGTGGATGAGATCTTCGTTCCGGGCCAGCTCAGCGGTGACGTTAGCCACGGCTTGGGCATAGCCGGGTGCATCGCTCCAGCGCAAGGCGGGCCAATGCGCAAAGAGCGACGGCAGATCGTTCAAACGCAGCGTGTTCAGCGCCTCCGACGCGTCGTTATCATCCTTGACCAACGCTGGCCGGGCGAGCGGGCTGCTGAATTTGAGGCGGTCGAAAACCGCCAGAGCGCGCTGCTCTCCCGTCAGGCCGAGTTTCTGGCAAAGGGCGTCGAGCGCCGCGCGCTGCGCGGGAGTGGCTGCCTGCCATATCTTGGAGTACGGCCGGCCGTAAATGTCCGCCTCCGGCATGGGCGCGAAGCGCTTGAGGAATACTTCCGAGGTGCAAATCGGCGTGTCGATCGAGGCGTCGTGGATCAGCGCGTAGCAAAATGCCTCGTGCAAACTGACCCGGCCGTCTCCGTCGAAATCCGCGTTGCCGATTGGGTGGCCGAACCGGTCGTGCCCGCACAATGCGCCGAAGAAATACGACGAGAAATCCTGGTAATCGGCCGCCGGCGTCTCCGTGGAGCAACCGGAGGCGACCCGATCCGGGCGTGCGGAAAAAAAGCCGGCGAGATCCCGCGCCACGAGCGGCCCATCCGGCGCGCCTTGCCGGAAGAGCACATTGGCGAACGCACCGCTGTAGCATTGCGCCATGACCAGCACGACGGGTGCGTGCGGCGGCAAGCGCGCGATTTCCGCCGCCAGATCGCGCACGCTCAAGGCATCGTTGTCCCACATGTCGTACGCGGTGTCTTCTTCCCTGTCCTCGCTCTGCGAGCCGTGGCCGGCGAAGTAAAGCAGCACGGGCGCAGGCTTGGCGGCGGCCAGGGCGGAGAGCTTCGTGATTGCCCGGCGAAGTTCCGGCAGACGGGAGGGCCCGTCGAGCTTGAGACCGAGGTCCGGCACGCGTTTGACCGGCGTCGGGCTTTGCTCGGGCAGGAGCACCGCGAGTGCGCGCTTTTCCGCGGGGACGGCGCTGGCATCGAGGAAGGAAACCGAGGCATTGTCGGCTTTGCCGTCCGCGAAGAGCACGATGTGTTTGGCCGCTGGCGGCAGCAGCTCCCCGACAAACCGCACGTGGCCGGCGATTTGGGCGACGTTGCTGTCCGGGTCCGGCCCGCCGCCGACCAGCAAAGCATAGAGTGCGGGAGGGGACGGCTCAGGCGCACCGAAGGATGGCGCCGCCGGGAGACAAGCGGCAGCGAGCAAGAAGCGGCCGATCAGCAGCCACTTTACGCCGAAGCGTTGTCCAGCCTGAGGTCCTTTTTGTAGGCAGTCTCTCCGCCAGGCAACAACCCTAACTTTCACCGGCAAAACGGTGGCGCTCGGCGATAGTTTGCCGGGCCAGGTCACCCGGGCGCAAGAGAAAGAGCAACTTTGAGGTGAAACTCGCCCGGCGGCGCACTTCACTGGCCGCGTTGACGAGCCAATCCACTTCCTCGGTCCAGCGTTCCACCAGATCAGGGTCCGTCTTGGCCTGTGCGCACCGGCGGGCGCCACCGCCCGTGTTATTGGCCGGCCACGGCCGTGCGCCGGTAGTCGGCCTCGAACCGGCCGATCAAAGCTTCCTGCAATCGCATCGAACCGTCCGCCAGGCGTTTCTGAGCCTGTTCGAGCCCCTGCAGGTAATGTTGCTCAGACGCGTGCACGGGCGCTTCGCGCAGCAGGAAAAGCAGTTGGAAGTACAGGGTATCCAGCGCGCCCGCGGCGACCGCTGCCAGCAGGCTGAAGGCGCTGGCGGTGCCGGTCGCTCCGTGGGTGAGCAATTCAGCCGCGCCAAAGGTAATCAGCCCAGTGACCAGCGCGACCCCGGCCTCCCGCTCCAGGGTGCGCAGGATGACCACCACGCCTTGCGGCGGAAGGACCAGGCCTTCCGGCTCCGCCGCTTCCCGCCGGACCTGCGCCAGGAGGCGAGCCTGGATGAAGAACGTCGCGATGACGAGTGCCACCGACGCAGCCAGCAGCCCGGACACGAGTAGTTGCAAGGCGTGCACCCACCCATCGAGCAGGGTGCGGCCAGCCGCCGAATCCGTGATCAGATCGAGCCAAAAGGAGGAAACCGTCGGCGACACGATGATCTTGAGCAGCGCCACGATCGCGCACAGGGCGTACAGGCTGATGCGCAGCATGTAGAGCGAGCGCAGCGTGCTCGGCACCACCTCGCGGATCACCGCGAGCCTCTGCTCATGGGAGGCCGCCGCATCGAGCGCCACCGGGTCGGCGGCGCTCGCCACTTGAGCCACATGATCCTCCACTGAGGGCAGTAATTTCACCTCGTCCACGATTTTCAAAGCCCTAACGTTCGGCATGTCCTTAAATCGCGGCACGACCCCTTGGGGGCCTTCTCAAATGCGCGGCGCGGGCCGATCTGCGCGGCGTGAAAATTGTCGCTCGTCCGTCGCGCATGGCCATGGGTATGATGTTCCTTTGCTTCGCTCCCCGCCACCCCTCTGCATGAAAAATCCCTTCCCACTCGCCGCTGCCGCCATGCTCATCCTTTTGGCCTCCGGAACCCGCGCCGGCGCCCAAGGCCGCGAACGCATCCGCTTTGACGATGGCTGGAAATTTCACCTCCTCGACGATAGCCTCGGAGAACCGCCTGGCGCCGCGCCCGGCGGTACGGCTATCGCGAAGTGGCGCATGCATGAGACCGCCCACTCGACGCCTGAAACCGGCGAAGTCACGCGGCCGGATTTTAACGATGCCGCCTGGCCGGAGATCGCCTCCGCGCACAACGCCATCCGGGAGGAGAACACCTCTGCCTGGTTTCGCACCGTGCTGCCGCCCGCGCCCGGTCCACACCCGGTCATGCACTTCGACTCGGTGGACGATAAAGCCATCGTCTATCTCAACGGCCAGAAGCTGGCGGAACAGCCGGTGGTGAACGATCCCTTCGACGTACCGCTCGATCCCGCTTGGAACGCCAGCGGGCCGAACGTGCTTACCGTGTTGGTCGAAAACGTCGGCGGCCCCGGCGGCATCGACGGGGCGGCCTTGCGCGCGGAAACTCCTCCGCCGCCGGCGTTGAGCACCTCAGGGCCATCCGCCGCCGTTTTCGAGGACGCCTCCTGGCGCCAGGTGCACCTGCCGCACGATTTTGTCATTGAAGGCGCCTACGATCCCCAGGCGGATGCCGGCCACGGTTTTTTGCCGAAGGCGGCCGGCTGGTACCGCAAGCACTTCAACCTGCCGGCGGCCGACCAGGGCAAAACGCTGTGGCTGGAGTTCGACGGTGTTTACCGCGACAGCATCGTCTGGCTCAACGGCGTGCGACTCGGCCGCCACGTCAGCGGCTACACGAGCTTCTACTATGATATCTCCAAAGCCGCTCACTACGGCGGTGAAAATGTCCTGACCGTCTGGGCCGACGCCAGGCGCTACGAAGGCTGGTGGTATGAGGGCGGCGGCATTTACCGGCACGTTTACCTGACCAAGCTCGACCCGATGCATGTCGCGCACTGGGGCGAATACGTGGTCGCGACGCCCGCCGCCGACTTTGGGACCGCGGCGGTAACGATCGAGACAGACGTGGCCAACGATGGTGCCAACGCGGCCTCGCCCACCGTGGAGAGCCGGCTCCTGAGTGCGGACGGTCCGGCGGTGGACGCCGTCAGCACGCCCACGGAGCAGGCGATCGCACCCGGCAGCCAAACGAAGGTGTGCCAACGCCTGTCTGTGCCCGAGCCGAAACTCTGGTCGCCGGAAACGCCGAACCTGTACAAGGTCGAGACCACCGTCCGGAAAGGCGACCGGATCCTGGACCAGATCGAAACGCCGATCGGCATCCGCAGCCTGCGCTGGGATAAGGACGAAGGCTTTTTCCTCAACGGCCAACCTTACAAGATCCAGGGCACGTGCAATCACCAGGATTTCGCCGGGATTGGCGTGGCTCTGCCTGATCACGTGCACTACTACAAGGTCGCGCTACTCAAGGAAATGGGGAGCAACGCCTACCGGTTCTCGCACCAGCCGATGGCGCCGGAGCTGCTCGAAGCCTGCGACCGGCTGGGCATGCTCGTGATGGATGAAAACCGCAAGCTCGGCGATTCGCCGGAGATTTTAGGCCAGGTCGAGAGCCTCGTGCGGCGGGATCGCAATCACCCGAGCGTCTTCCTCTGGAGCATGTGCAATGAGGAAGGCGGGCTGCAAGGCAACGAACAGGGCGCCCGGATGTTCACGGCGGCGAAGAACACCGTCTTGCAATGGGATCGCACCCGGCCGGTGACCTGCGCGATGAACGGCGGCTTCTTCGGCCCCGGCATTTCGCTGGTCGAAGATCTGCAAGGCTTCAATTACAACACGGACGCCTACGATCCTTTTCACCAGGATTTCCCGCGCCAGCCCGGGTACGGCAGCGAGACGGCCAGCGAGACGACCACCCGCGGCGTTTACCAGGACGACCGGGAAAAATGTTACGTCAGCGTTTATCGGGACATCCACGAGAAGGCCTGGCAGCCGCTCGCGGCATCGAGTTGGCTGGCGGGCGGTTTTGTCTGGACGGGCTTTGATTATCGCGGCGAGCCGACGCCTTACCGTTGGCCGGACGTGCTTTCGCATTACGGCGCCATGGATCTCTGCGGGTTCCCGAAGGACAGCTATTACTACTATCAAGGCCAGTGGGGCCGCGCGCCGGTGGCGCACATCCTACCGCATTGGACCTGGCCCGGCCGCGAAGGCCAGGAGGTCGCGGTGCACGTCGATGGCAACGCCGCGAAGTACGATTTGCTGCTGAACGGGCAAAGCCTCGGCCGGAAAGAAATGCCGAGCCATTCCCACATCGAGTGGCGCGTAAAGTACGCGCCGGGCGTGCTGGAGACCCGTGGTTACGATGCCGCCGGCAACCGGATCGTGGCCGCCCAAGAGGTCACGACGGGTGCGCCCGCGCGCCTGCGGCTCACGCCGGACCGCGAGCATTTTCTGGCCGACGGCGAGGACGTCGTGCTCGTCCGCTGAGCGGTGCTCGATGCCCAGGATCGGGTGGTGCCAGTCGCCGGTAACGAGGTGACGTTTACGGTCAACGGTCCGGCGCAAGTCGCTGGAGTGGGCAACGGCAACCCGAGCGATCACGCTCCGGACAAGGGGTCCAAGCGCAACGCTTTCAACGGCTATTGTTTGGCGGTCGTGCAATCTACCGGCGAACCCGGCGCAGTCACTTGCAGCGCGAGTAGCCCAGGCCTCGGCGGCGCGACAGTCGACCTCCGCGCCGGCAGCGACTAAAATGTAGGGATGGGTCTCCGACCCGGTCCCTTGCTGTCTGGCAGACGTGCCTTGGGATGGTTCGCGCCAGACACAGGCAAGCCGCCCACCCGCCAAAAGCCTCCGGCGCGACTGACGAGGTAGACGCTCGACACAGTCGAAAATGCAGCCCACGAACAGTTTACAGCGCTTGGACGGGCACGCTG
>CAXUFU010000196.1:0-5746 GCA_964250275.1 uncultured Chthoniobacterales bacterium
CCCGCGGGGGCTGGCGCCACGGCAGCAAAAATCCTGCACAACCCCCCCGTTTTTGCCCCCGGGGCCAGCGCCGCGGCGCCCGCCGCGAAACGCGCGTCAGAACCAGCCGCGGCTCAACCGGACGGCGAGGCCGCCGGGTCCGCGGCAACACCGCCGCCGGCGACCCGTTGGGGCAAGACTTTGTTGGCCATGTTCCTGCTGGCGGCGGCGTTCCTTTTCGTGCGCCTCGCGCTCTACGGGCCGGTCGAAGGCCTCCACGCGGCCGCCAATCCGTTGCTGCGCGGTTTCCTGCGCCTGATCAACGCGATCTCGCTGCTGGCGGTGCCGTTTACGCTGGCGTTCTTTCCGCTCTACGCGGCGGTGCGCGGGATCAAGGTTTACGAGGAGTTCGTCGAAGGCGCCAAAGAGGGGTTCCAGGTTGCCTTGCGCATCATTCCGTTTCTGGTGGCCATGCTCGTGGCCATCTACATGTTCCGCGCCAGTGGCGGGCTCGATTTGCTGACCGATGCGCTGCGCCCGGCTCTGGGGTTTCTCAAGTTTCCGCCGGAGCTGCTGCCCTTGACGCTGCTGCGGCCCTTGAGCGGGAGCGGCACGCTGGCGCTTTTTACCGATCTGGTGGCGCACTACGGCCCCGATAGCCTGATCGCGCGGACGGCCGGCACGATCTTCGGCAGCACCGAGACCACGTTTTACGTGATTGCCGTTTACTTCGGCTCGGTGGCCGTGCGGCGCACGCGGCACGCCATCGCGGCGGGCCTGACGGCGGATTTGACCGGAGTCATCGTCTCGGTGGCGATCTGCCGGCTCATGTTCGGATAGGCCAACGACTGTAGCCGCAGCGATAGCGGCATCCAGAATAAGGCAGTGACGGGTCTCCTGACCCGGTCCTCGACTGTCTGGCAACCGTACCAGGGTATCGGGTCGCGCCTGGCAAGCTCTGCGCTCCCGAACAGTTTGGGACGGCTCGGCGAGCGCACCCTCACCTTTCTTTCTCAGCGTGCGGGACGCCCGCCCTATCCGCGATCCATGCACCGGTACACCTAGACGCCACGCGACTAGAATGAGACAACCGAAGGCTGGACAACCAGCGATCATCTGTCAAACTTCGGCGCTGGCTTCTATACCTAATCATGCCCTCCTTTGCCCTCTTTCTCACGCGCTTCTTGCAACGTCCCCTCCAAGTGGCATCCATCATGCCTAGCTCAGCCATGATGATCCGCCGTGTCGGCGAGAAGATGGATCTTTCCCGTCCTTGCGTGGTGGCGGAGTACGGCCCCGGCGAGGGTTGCCATACCCGCGCCATGCTCAAGCGCGCGCATCCGGAATCGAAGTTCCTGCTCTTCGAACTGGATCCGGAGTTCTGCCGGGATCTCGAGCGCCAATTTGCCGATGATCCTCGCGTCGTCGTGAGCAACGCGGACGCCGCCACGTTGCCGGAAGTGTTGGCGCAACAGAATCTTACTCACTGCGACTACGTCCTGTCCGGCATCCCGTTTAGCATCCTGGAAGCCGGCAAGAAACGCCGCCTCTTGCAGAAGACGTACGATGCGCTGCGGCCAGGTGGAGATTTCGTAATTTATCAGGTAACCAACGAACTGCGCCGTCATGCCACGCCGGAGATCTTTCCGCGCGCCGAAAGCGAGTACTTCCTACAGAATGTCCCCCCGATGTTCATCACCGTGTTCCATAAGGATGCCCAGCACGCGGCGGCCGACCACGGATTGAACGGCGCTCATGGCCGAAACGGCGCCAACGTCAACGGGTCTAACGGTGCGAGCGGTCATCACGCTAACGGCGCCAAACCGCGTTCACTCGCGGCCGATCCCAGCGGACGCTAGCGCGCGAGGCCGGATAAGTTACAAATCCCTCCTTTTTCGGGTTCAGTCATGGCTGCCGGTTCGTTCCGCGTCGAGAAGGACAGCATGGGCGAGATGTCCGTGCCGGCGGACGCGCTCTATGGCGCGAGCACGCAACGCGCGGTGCTCAATTTCCCCATCAGTGGTTACCGCTTCGGGCGTTCTTTCTTGCGCGCGCTGGGGCTGGTCAAAGCCGCCGCGGCACAGGCAAATCAGGAACTCGGCAAGCTGGATGGAAAGCTGGCCAGCCTGACCCGGCAAGCGGCCGAAGAACTCATCGCCGGGCAACTCGACGCCCACTTTCCGATCGACATTTTTCAGACGGGGTCCGGCACCAGCACGAACATGAATGCCAACGAGGTGTTGGCGAATCGTTGTTCGCAAATCGCCGGCGAGGCGATCGGCTCCAAGCAGCCGGTGCATCCGAACGACCACGTCAACATGGGCCAGTCCAGCAACGACGTGATCCCGACCGCCATCCACGTGGCTGCCGCCGAGACGCTGCACAACGATCTGCTGCCCGCGCTGGCGGAACTCGCCGCCGCGCTCGACGATAAAGCACGCGAGTTTTGGGACGTGATCAAGATCGGCCGCACCCACCTGATGGACGCCACACCGGTGCGGCTCGGGCAGGAGTTTGCCGGTTACGCCCGCCAGATGCACCACGGCCGGCAGCGGCTGTTGCGCGCGCTGGAGGCGGTGCAGGAACTGGCGTTGGGCGGCACCGCCGTCGGCACGGGTCTCAACTGTCATCCGGAGTTTGCCGGCCGGGCCATCGCGCACCTGAACGAGCGCACCGGGCTTGCCTTCCGGGAGGCGGCAGACCATTTCGAGGCCCAATCGGCCAAGGACGCCCTGGTGGAGGCGAGCGGCCAACTCAAAGCCGTGGCGGTCAGCCTCTTCAAGATCGCCAACGATTTCCGCTGGCTGAGCAGCGGGCCGCGCTGCGGGTTTGGCGAGATCACACTGCCGGCAACCCAACCCGGCAGTTCCATCATGCCGGGCAAGGTGAACCCGGTGATGAGCGAGGCGCTCATGCAGGTGTGCGCGCAGGTTTTCGGCGGGGATGCCACGATCACGTGGTCGGCGGCGGCGGGCAGCAGCTTCGAGTTGAACGTGATGATGCCGGTGCTGGCGCATCATTTTCTCGAGAACGTCCGCATCCTGAGCAACGCCGTGCGCGCTTTCACGGAGAAGTGCGTCCGCGGCGTGGCGGCGAACGAGGCGCGTTGCAACGACCTGGTAGAATACAGCATGGCCATGGTGACGAGTCTCGCGCCGATCATCGGCTACGACCGCGCGGCGGAGATCGCCAAGGAAAGCGGAAAAACGGGCAAGACGGTGCGCGAAATTTGCCGGGAACAGCAGGTCCTGCCGGAGGCGGAACTGGCCGCTGCGCTCGACCCCGTGGAGATGACCAAGCCCGGCGGCGAAGGCGCGGCAGGCGGGTAGGAGTAGGCACGACGGGCGCGGCACTTCGGCCTGTTTTCGGCGCTGTCTCCAGCAACCTCTGCCAAGCCAAGCGCCTGCGGCAGGCGTGTTTGTGCATCCGGGCCGGTGGGGTTATCGTATCGTTCTTCAAAATGAATACCACCGCCGAGCTCGCCCCTGCTGCTGCCTCCGCTTCCATCCAGCCCATCGCCGGTTTCCCGCCGTTCGATCTCGCACGGTTGCTGCGCACCGTTTTCGATCCGCACACCCAGGAGCGCGTTTGCATCCTGATCGATCTGCCGGATCCGCACGCGATGAAGGATTACGCTTTCCTCGCCGATCCGAAGCTCACCATCCAGCGCATCGCTTACGACACGTTCTACCATGGCCTCAAGCACACGGTGCTGGCGGAACTGGACCTGCGCGGCGGCGAGATGTTTGCCTACCAGATCACCGGCGGCAGCAATCTCGATTTGCCCGATCTCGCCGTCGACGCGGAAGGCCACGAACTGAGCCTCGAGCGCGACATCTACCCGAATTACGATCTGGTCCTCTGCATTTCCACGTACTCGGCGACCGCGCCTCTGACGGCCTTCGCCAAAAAGTACGGGTTCCGCGGCGCGACGTTGCATGGAGTCAATCCTATCATCCTCGCCTCGGGACTGGCGGTGGATTACGATGAGGTCAGCCGCCAGGCCGAGAAGCTGCGGCTCGGTTTGACCCGGGCGGATTTTGTCGAGATCGATTTCGGTTACGGCGGCGAGGTTTACACCCTCAAGCTGCTCTTGAGCGGCCAGGAAGCGCAAAAAAGCCATGGACTTTGCCGCGGCGGTCCCGACGTCGCCAACCTGCCCGCGGGTGAGGTGTACTTCGTGCCTACCGGCGCCGAAGGGCAGTTTCCCATGCAATACGAGGATGGGACCGTCGGCTTGATGACCGTGCGCGGTGGCCGGGTCGTCGACGCGAAGCTGTTGGCGGGCGAAGAGCACACGGTGTCCCAACACCGCGACAAGCTGCTGGGCGACCCTGTGACCGGCGAAATCGGCGAACTGGGTTTCGGCACGCAAGTGCTGCCCGTCTCCGGGCGCGATATCCAGGATGAAAAGATCCTCGGCACCTTCCACGTCGCCACCGGACGCAGCGATCATCTCGGCGGCCCGCTCACGCCGGACCGATTCGCCAATGCCCTCAACGCGACGCACGACGATATCCTCTTTTCGCCGACGAAAACGCCGGACATCCAGGGGCGGAGCGTGCGGATGACGCGCGACGGGCGCACGGTCACCATTCTGGAAAACTTCCAGCCCGCGGCTTACCTGCGCGATCTGCTCGAGCCCTGATGGCGGATAATCCGTACGAAACGGAGCGGCTGCTGGCGGAGTACCTCCTTTTCCACTACGGCCACGACCACGAAATCCTGCCGTACGCGGGCGGCCCGGCCGAGGCGTTGGGGTTTGCCCGGCGGATTGTAGCGGAGTGCGTGAACCTCTCTGCGCTTCCGCCGGGGGCTCGGGGGCTGGACCTGGGATGTGCCGTCGGCCGTTCCAGTTTTGAGCTAGCGCGTTACTGCAACGAAGTTGTTGGCATCGATTACTCTGCCCGTTTCATCCGTGCGGCGGATGATCTGCGTCAGCACGGCTCGCATCCTTACCGGCGGACCGACCAAGGGAGGCTCAGCACGGAATGTGTGGCGAGCGTACCGGCGGATATCTCGCGCGAGCGCGTCCGGTTCGAGGTGGGCGACGCCGGTGACTTGCGCCGGGACCTGGGGGAGTTCGACGTGGCGTTGCTGGCGAACCTGCTCGACCGGCTGCCCGACCCTCGTCGCTGCCTGGCGCAGCTCCCCGGCTTGCTCAAGAGTGGCGGCCAACTGGTCATCGCCTCGCCGTTCACCTGGCTGGAGGAGTACACGCCCTTTGCCCATTGGCTCGGCGGCTTCGAGCGGGCCGGGCAGCGCGTGGAAAGCTTTGCCGCCTTGCGCGACATCCTTGCGCCTGAGTTCGACTTCGTCCGCGAGTGCGATGTGCCTTTTTTGATCCGCGAGCACGAACGCAAATTTCAGTGGAGCGTCAGCCATGCCGGGCTTTGGCGGCGGAGATGATGGCATTGCTCAAGAAATGGTCCCAGCCGGTTTGGCTGTCGTGGGCGAATCCTCTGCGAGTTTGTTTTTGTCTATGATGCCCACCATCCTTTGCGTTGCTGATAATCGCTCCCAAGCCGAACAGATTGTCGCGCGTTTGGCAGCCGCCAACGTGAATCTGGCGGATACTTCCCTGCTGTTCCACGCGACGGCCTCCGACCAGCAGCCGGCGCCGGGCGGCAAGCGCGATCTCTCTGAGGGGCGCAGCAGCACCGCCACGCAAAAGGCCACGCGCATGGAACCGGCCACGTCCACTAGCCCTGCCACCGGGACCCAAACCGGCGCCGGCGCCGGTGCGGCGGCGGGTGCCACGGCCGCC
>CAXUFU010000197.1:0-5739 GCA_964250275.1 uncultured Chthoniobacterales bacterium
CGTTGCTCGATCTCCTCGCAGCGCGGCGTGTTGTGCATCTCCACGCCACGCCGCTCGCCCCGGATCAAACCAGCCTCTCGCAAGGCCCGAAAATGCTCCGACAGCGTCGAGCGCGGAATGTTCCGCTCGCTCACCTTTAAAAAATTTGAGCAACTCTGCGGACACGCCGACCCCACAATGTCCGCCAAAATAGCCACCCGCACAGGATCGGAAAGCGCGTGCAAGATTCCCTCGACCGTGACGTCGTTTAGCGAGGGGTGGAAAAGGGGTTTCATGCACCTCACCATACGCCCACTTGACAATTGTTCAAGAGTTCATAAGTTCCGAACAAACGAAGCGTTAACCGATCGCCTTTCCTCGCTGGAAAGGCGCACGGGCGCGCAACCTCAAACGTGCAGGAAAACAAACGAATTACCAAACATATGAGCAAGCTCACAGGAAAAGTCGCAGTCGTCACCGGCGCCTCCAAGGGGATCGGCGCCGCCATCGCCAAAGCACTCGCCGCGGAAGGCGCAGCGGTCGTCGTCAACTACGCCTCCAGCAAAGCGGGGGCGGATAAGGTCGTCGACGAAATCTACAAAGCCGGCGGCAAAGCCGTGGCGGTCGGAGGCGATGTGGCCAAGGCCGCCGAGGCACAGGGCATCGTCGCCGCAGCCATCGAGCACTACGGCCGCCTGGACATTCTGGTCAACAACTCCGGCGTGTACGCCTTCGCCCCCAT
Source organism: uncultured Chthoniobacterales bacterium (assembly GCA_964250275.1). Classification (GTDB taxonomy): domain Bacteria; phylum Verrucomicrobiota; class Verrucomicrobiia; order Chthoniobacterales; family SZAS-18; genus CAXUFU01. The sequence goes on from CAXUFU010000197.1 coordinate 722, forward strand.
CGAGAATGTCACCGAGGAAGAATTTCACCGCGTCTTTAACATCAACGTGCTCGGGCTCCTGCTCGTCACGCAAGCCGCGGTCAAGCACATGGGCGAAGGCGGCAGCATCATTAACATCGGTTCGGTCGTCAGCCGCATCACGCCGCCGGGCAGTTCCGTTTACAGCGGCACCAAGGGCGCGGTCGATGCCATTACCGGCGTGCTCGCCCGCGAGTTGGGCCCGAAAAAGATCCGGGTCAACGCGCTCAATCCCGGCATGGTCTCGACCGAGGGTGCCCAGAGCGCCGGCTTCATCGGCACTGAAATGGAGACCGGCATCATCGCGCAAACACCCCTGGGGCGGACCGGCCAACCGGGCGACATCGCATCCATTGCGGTATTCCTTGCGTCGGAAGACTCTGCTTGGCTCACCGGCGACCAACTTCTCGCTGGTGGCGGCTTTCGCTAAGCGAGCATCCCACCGATCAAGCGAGTAAAATCATCGCTTGAAAGCCAATCTGACGCCAGCCGGGCTTGCGAGTCCGGCTGGCGTTTTGGGCGTCTGGCCCCAAGACATTTCCCAGACCAGCATACCCGCCGAATCGCTAAGCTTAGATTAAAGAGGCTGCCGCTTTGGTGGCGCGCGGCAAAGTGCCCTGGACTGAAGCCTTCGCGCCGCCAGCGTACCGCGACCAAAGCCGCAGCTCAATTTCCCGCCAGAACGCATCTGGCCCATGAGAGGGTGATAGCGGCATGCTATTGGTTCAATGCAAAATAAGTATTGGCCACCAACGTGGCCACCCAACAAACTTGCCCACTAATGCATCCCATGCGGCAGCCTGTGAGTACAGGCAAGGTTTCCCTCTGCCGTTCGACGCAGAAGAGATGGAAGTTTGTCACCGGTGCCCTCGAGCACAATGATGGGTCGACATCGCAGTGGCGCAGAGCCGAGTCGCCGAGCCTGCCGGAGAGCGTTCTGACCTGTGCACAAGATCCTGACGAACTGGCCTGGTTCGTGCAGACCTGCGTCGCGCCATGGTTGGCTTCCAGAAGGCCGGGCGCTGTCCACTGCCTGCTGCGCTTTCTGTTCGATCCGGCCGCGGGGAGCCCCGGCCATTGTCCCCCACCTCCCGGCGAAGGTTCGCCGGTTGCGGAATGAAGAAAAATCGCCATGCCGCAGTTTCCTTACGGCGCGCCGCCCGGCCTCAGAACGGAGCGCCGGAAACCCGGAGCGCCGTGGAGATTCGGGCCTCGGAAATCCGGTATCGCCGGCTGTTTGAAGCAGCGCGCGATGGCATTCTGATGCTCGACCCATGTACGCGCAAGATCACCGACGCCAACCCGTTCATGGTCGAGCTGTTGGACTACGGGCGCGAAGAATTGTTGGGCAAGGAGCTTTGGCAGATCGGACTGCTCCGCGACGAAATAGCCAACCGGCAAGCCTTTCTCGAATTGCAGGAAAAGTACTATGTCCGCTATGAAAATCTGCCCCTGCGCAGCAGGTCCGGGCGAAGCCATGAGGTGGAGTTTGTCAGCAACCTGTATGAAGAAGACGGGCGGCAAGTCATCCAGTGCAACATTCGGGATACGACCGAGCATCAGCGGATCCGCCAGCGACTGGCTCTACTTGACGCGTGCGTCGCCAACCTGAACGACATCGTTCTAATTACCGGTGGCGAGAAGCTCGACGAACCGGAGCCCAGGATTCTTTTCGTCAATCCGGCGTTCGAGAGACTGACCGGGTACACGTGCGCGGAAGCTATCGGCCGCAGTCCACGTTTCCTGCAAGGGGCAAAGACTGACCGGGAGATCATGGGTGAGATTCGCCGCGCTTTGGAGATCGGACAGCCGATCCGCCGGCAGCTCACGAGCTACCGGAAAGATGGCGCGGAGATCTGCCTGGACATGGACATTGCGCCCATCTTCGATTCCACGGGCCGGCGGACCCACGTCGCCGCTATCCTGCGCGATGTCAGCGAGCGGAAAAAGACGGAGGAACAACTTCTCTGGAAGACGGCTTTGTTCGAGGCGCAAGTCAACTCGGCGTTGGACGGTATTTTGGTTGTCGATCAAGCAGGCAAACGGGTGCTGCAGAATCAGCAAATGTCCGATTTGTGGCAAGTGCCCAAGTCGATGATCGACAATGACGATCACACGCGCGAACTCGCCTGGATCACCAAGCAGAACAAGAATCCCCGGCAGTTCGCCGAAAAAGTGGCCTATCTGCTCGCCCATCCGGATGAAGTCAGCCGGGACGAAATCGAGATCATCAACGGCCGGGTTTTTGACCGCTACTCGGCGCCCGTCCGAGATAAGGATGGACGCTACTACGGCCGGATTTGGACCTTCCGCGATATTACCGAGCGCAAGAGGGCCGAGGAGAAGATCGCCGAACAAGCGGCGTTCCTCGACAAGGCGCAAGACGCCATCCTGGTGCGCGGCCTCGAAGGCAAAATCCTGTTTTGGAGCGAGGGCGCCGAGCGCATGTACGGCTGGAATCGCGCGGAGGTCATGGGGTTGAATGTCGGCGCGCTGCTGTACGCCGATCCGAGCCGGGAAGATGAGGTGAGCGACCTAACCCTGGGCAAGGACGAATGGTCGGGCGAACTCGATCATCTGACCAAGGACGGCGCCGAGATCATCATCGAATCGCGTTGGACGCTGATCCGGGATCACGCCGGGCGGCCGAAGTCGATGCTCGTCATTAACAGCGACATCACGGAAAGGAAAAAGATCGAAGCGCAGTTCATGCGGGCCCAGCGCATGGAAAGTATCGGCACGTTAGCCGGCGGCATCGCGCACGACCTGAACAACATTCTGGCTCCGATCATGATGTCGATCGACATCCTCAAGGCGAAGCCAAACGGTCCGGATACGGACAACCTCCTGCAGATCATCGGAGTCAGCGCGAAACGCGGGGCGGATATCGTGCGCCAGGTCCTCTCCTATGCACGCGGGGTGGCTGGCGAACGCGTGCCGATCGCTCCCAAGCAATTGCTGGCCGACTTCGAAGACATCATCAAGGACACTTTTCCCAAAGACATTCGCCTGCACTTCACCGCCGAGGAGCACATGCCTTCTTTCTTTGGCAATCCGACGCAGTTGCATCAGGTCCTGCTTAACCTTTGCGTTAACGCGCGCGACGCCATGCCGGAGGGCGGAGACTTATCGGTCGAGATCGAGAATTTTGTTCTCGATGAGCATTACTCCGCCACTAACATCCAGGCGAAAGCCGGGCGCTACATCAAGATCGGGGTCACGGATTCCGGCGTAGGTATCGCACCCGAGTTGCTCGACAAGATCTTCGAACCTTTCTACACGACGAAGGACGTTGACAAGGGCACCGGGCTCGGTCTCTCGACGGTGATGGGCATCGCCAAGAGCCACAATGCGATCATCAACGTTTACAGCGAGCCCGGGCAGGGCACGACCTTTAACGTGTACATGCCCGCCTTGGAAAACGCCGGCTTTGCCCCGCCGGATGCACCGCAAAGGGAAGATCTGCCTTGCGGCCACGGCGAGACCATCCTGGTCGTGGATGACGAGGCGGCCATCCTCGATATCACCACGCGCACGTTGCAGGCTTTCGGTTACCAGATCTTGTGCGCGGCCAATGGCGCGGAAGGCGTGGCGATGTACAGCCTGCACCAGGCGGAAGTGGCGTTGGTCCTCACCGACATGATGATGCCCGTGATGGATGGAGCGGGGATGATCAACGTGTTGATGAGCGGCAATCCAGCCATTCGCATCGTCGCGGCGAGCGGGCTCAACGCAAATAGTAACGTGGCCAAGGCGTGCGGCGCCGGCGTGAAACACTTCCTGACCAAGCCTTACTCGCTAGGGACGCTGTTGCAGACCGTGCGGATGATCCTCGACGAAGAGTGAGTCGAGAATGACCTGGAGTTCGCCGCCGCCGGATGCTCCTTCTCCGCGTATTCGGTTAAGCGAGTTTGGACGCGGCTTCGACCATGGCCTTGACGTGGTGCAGCCCGGTCGCGCCATGGGGCACCTGGTCGCGGAAGGTGGCAATCTGCGGCTCGCCCTCGCCGTTGGTTGCGCGTACGACCACCACGCAGTCGCCGGGCGTCCGCGGCGTCCAGGCGTACGCCCACAGGCACCAACTGATCCGCGTGCCCGGTGACGCGATGCGCGCTTCCGCCCAGGTCTTCCCATCGTCACAGCTCACCTCCACCCGACTGATGCCCTTGTCGCCGCCGAAAGCCATGCCGTGCAAATGCACCGGCTCGCCGGTGGTAAACGCATCCGCAAATTGGCCGCCGTCGACCCGCGGGCCGTCGATCCGGCTGGTCGTCGGCACGAAGATGTTCGGGCCCCAACCCTGCTCGGTATAGAAGCCGATCCCTTCGACATCGTGCCGCTTGCGCTTGAGCCGCGGATCGTCCGCGGCCAGGAACTCGAGGCGGGTGACCCATTTTGCGCTCCGTTCCCCGTAAATACCGGGCACGATCAAGCGCATCGGGAAGCCATGGCGCGGAGGCAGCGGCGCGCCGTTCATTTCCCAGGCCAGGAGGGTCGTCGGTTCCAGGGCTTTCGAGAACGGGAAGGTTTCAAAGAAACCGTCCGCGGCGTGGAAGAGCACCGAGACAGTTTCGGGTCTTGGCTTGACCTCCGCCAGCAGGGCCGGCAACGGCACGCCTTTCCAGATGGCGTTGGAGATCAGGCCGCTGCCAACGCCGTAGGAGATGCATTGCAGCGTCGTTTCCTGCTCCGCGGAGGGCAAGGCGGTCAACTCCGCAAACGACCACGCGCGCGGCGTTTCGACGTGGCCCACGAGGTCGATCCGCCACAGGTCGCGCGCGGCGTCGGGATCGACGCAGTTCTTGGTGACCTGGTAGAACTTGTCCGTGGGAGTGATCTGGACGACATCCGGACCGCCGTACTGCGTGCCGTCGTAGCTGAAAGAGCCGAGTTGATAAAGCCGCCGCAGCATCCCGCCCAGTGCCGCGGCGGCCAGCGCGCCCAGACCCGCGGCCAGGAAGCGCCGCCGGGTCAAGGCGACCGCGGCGGCCGGTTGAGAC
>CAXUFU010000198.1:0-5738 GCA_964250275.1 uncultured Chthoniobacterales bacterium
GTCGAGCATGATCCGCTCGAGCAGGCTGCGCAGCGCGCGCGCGCCCGTGCCCTTCTTGACCGCCTGCGCCGCCAGCGCGCGCAAGGCGTCGCGGGTGATCGTCAGATTGACTCCCTCCATCCCGAAAAGCTTGCCGTACTGCTTGACCATGGCGTTCTTCGGCTCGGTCAGAACGAGCATCAATTCCTCTTCGGTCAAAAGCTCAAACGTGGTCAGCACCGGCAATCGCCCGATGAACTCCGGGATCATGCCGAACGCGAGCAAATCCTCCGGCTCCGGCTGCACCAGCAGCTCGCGGGTATGCTCCGGCTCCGCCACCACCGCCGCGGCCATGCCGAAGCCCAGCGTTTTGCGGCCCAGCCGCCGCTGCACAATCTTATCCAGCCCCACGAACGCGCCGCCGCAGATAAAGAGAATCTTCTCCGTGTTGACCTGAATGTATTCCTGGTGCGGATGCTTGCGCCCGCCCTGGGGCGGCACGTTGCAACTACTGCCTTCCAAAATCTTCAACAGCGCCTGCTGCACGCCCTCGCCGGAAACGTCCCGGGTGATGCTGACGTTATCCGTCTTGCGCCCGATCTTATCGATCTCATCGATGTAAACGATGCCGATTTCCGCGCGTTTGACGTCGTAATCCGCGTTTTGCAGCAGCCGCAGAATGATGTTCTCGACGTCCTCGCCGACGTAGCCTGCCTCGGTCAACGTCGTGGCGTCCGCGATGCAAAATGGCACATCGAGGATCTTGGCCAGCGTGCGTGCCAGGAGGGTTTTACCGGAACCGGTCGGGCCGATGAGCAGGATGTTGCTCTTCTCGATCTCGACGTCCGCCATCGGGTCGAGGGGCAACGAACCGCCCGAATCGGAACCCGGCCCGCTCTGCGTGATGCGCTTGTAGTGGTTGTGCACCGCCACGGAGAGGACCTTTTTGGCCATGTCCTGCCCGATCACGTAGCGATCGAGTTGGGCGCGGATCTCCTTGGGCTTCGGGACCCGGATGACGGTCGATTGCCGGCGAGCGTCGTCGTTTAACTCCTTATCGAGGATGTTCTTACAGACGTTGATGCAACTGTCACAAATGTAGACGCCCGGTCCGGCGATGAGCTTGCGCACCTCCGCGTGGCTCTTGCCACAAAAGGAGCACATGGTGAGATTCGAAGCGCGGGCCATGACAGATGTATCGCTACCTCCCAAAGCCAGCGGCGTGCCAGCGGCCTCTCAATCGCGGATGACGAGCCTTAGGCTTCTTCACTTTCAGGGATGCGCGTGACCGCGCTAGGCAAACCGTTCGCCGCGTGATCGAGCATCGCTTGCGTGCCCGCCGAGGTCAGTTCCGGCTTGCTCTCCGGCTTGAGTTCCTTGCGGGATTCGACCACCTGATCGACCAGCCCGTAATTCTTGGCGTCGACTGCGCTCATGTAATAGTCGCGGTCGGAATCGTTCTTGACCTGTTCCTCCGGCCGACCGCTGTGATAGGCCAGGATGGAGATCAGGCGCTTTTTGAGCTTGAACATGTACTCGACCGTCCGCTCCACGTCGCTGGCCTGGCCTTGCGCCCCGCCGCTGACCTGGTGAATCATGATGTCCGAGTTTGGCAGAGCGTAGCGTTTGCCGCGCGTACCGGCGCAGAGCAGGACCGCGCCCATGCTGGCCGCCATGCCCAGGCAGTAGGTGGTGACGTCGCACGTCACGAACTGCATCGTATCGTAAATGGCGAGGCCGGCCGTGACCGAGCCGCCGGGCGAGTTGATGTAGATGTGGATGTCCTTTTTCGGGTCCTCCATCTGCAAAAAGAGCAACTGCGCGATGACCGCGTTAGCCACGTTGTCGCTGATGGCGGTGCCGATGAAGATGATCCGGTCTTTGAGCAGGCGCGAGTAAATGTCGTAGCTGCGCTCGCCGCGCCCGGTCTGTTCGATGACCGAGGGAATGGGGTAGTAGTCCTGATTTTGTGGGACCAGCGGATGGCGGCTGAAAGTCATAAGGAAAGTAGGAAACGCCTATTCAAGGGCTGCGGGAGTCGCCGCCGCGGAGGCCTCGAAAGAGGCTGCGGCAACGGTCTCCACGCTAGCATTCGCGACAATAAACGCAAGAACCTTGGCGAGCAGAACCTCCTCTTCGATCTGCGGAAGCGCCTCGCGTTCTTCGAGTAAGCGGCGCAATTTTTCCAGCGCCATCTGGTGGCGCACCGCCATCTGCGCCAGATGATGGTCGAACTCGTCGCGCGTGACTTTGATGCCTTCTTTTTCGGCGATGCGGGTGAGAATGAAAGCGCTTTTGAGCCGCTCGCGCGCGGCGATGGCCGCATTCGCGCCGATCTCGCCGTGGTTGCCGCGGATCTCATCGTCGCTGATGCCGCGCTCCTGGTTTTGGCGCACGATATCGCCCATGATGCGCCGGGTTTCGCTGCGCACGAACTCCACCGGCAGATCGAAATTGGTGGCTCCCACCAACTGGATGTTGACCTGGCGGCGCTTGGAGTCCTCGATCATGCCGAGCCGTTCGGCTTCGAGGTCCAACCGGGCCCGCGCGCGGAGATCGGCGAGAGTTTTGCCGGGCATGACTTTTTCCGCAAAAGCGTCGTCGAGCGCCGGGAGGACCTGCTGTTTGAGCTCCCGGATTTTCACCGTGTACTCCAAGCGTTTGCCGATGAGCGCCTCCAACGGGAAATCTGCCGGCACTTCCACCGCGACCTCGCGGGTCTCTCCCGCCACGGCTCCCACCAGGGCCTCGCTGTACCCCGGCAAGATCGAGTTGGGCACGAGCTTGAACCAAAAATTTTCCCGGCCGGTAAACTCCTTCGGCGCTTCCGGTGCTACCTCGGACAGCGGCTGGCCATCGAGCCGGCCCGCGAAATCGAGCACGGCGAAATCCTCCATCTCCAGCCCGCGGCCTTCGAGATCGGTGAACTCCGAGAGGCGTTGGCGCAAACCGTCCAGGGCGCGATCGAGCTCGTCTTCGGTGATCTCGACGGGCGGCACTTTGACCGGCAGGCCCTTGTAAGGCGGCAGTTCGAACTCCGGCGCCGTGATGAGTTTGGCCGTGAAGCGCAACGTGCTGTCCGGCGCGAGCTCCACCTGCTCGACATCGCCGAGGGAAAGGACGCGCAGCTTTTTCTCCGCGATGGCTTCCCGGGTGCCGGCGTTGACCAGCTTGCGGCGCAGTTCCTCGGCAATCTCTTTTTTGTAGCGGGTCTCGATGAGCTGGCGGGGTGCTTTGCCGGGGCGGTAACCAGGCAGCCGCGCGGAGCCTTGGAACTCGCCGACAATGCTCTGCCGTTCCTGCGTCACGCGGTCGGGCGGCAGCTCGACGCGCAGCGTGGTAATGCAGTTGGGGAGGGTTTCCAGTTCGATGTGCATCGCTTCAAGGGGGTTCACTGACTTCTCTGACTAAGAAATGGCTGGCGCCGGGAGAAACGGACAGGGGCTGCCGTGCCGGGGCGGAGGCAACTGTTCACCAGGAAAGCGGAATCAAAAACCGAAAAGTGGAAAAAGTTGCGCCGGGTTAACGGTAGGACGGGCGCGCTCCGCCTGCCGCGGACAGCGCCGTTCCCGGCAGACGGGGCGCCCGCCCTACAGCCGGAGGAAAGGGCGCACGAAAAACCTCTCGTGCCCGGCGCGCGGCCGGATATGCTCCGGGCTGCCAAGCCTCCGCTGCCAACAGCCCGCATTTTGAAACCTCAACGATGAACGCCGCCTGGGCCGTCGATTTCGCCGTCATCATCGCGTATCTCGCGTTGATCATGGGCATCGGCCTCTACATGGGGCGGCGGGAGGAAAACCTGCGTGATTTCGCCCTCGGCGGCCGCGCCATTCCCTGGTGGGCAGTGCTGGCGTCGATCATCGCGGCCGAGACCAGCGCGGGCACTTTCCTGGGCGCGCCGGGCGAGGGCTACACGACGCGCAGCTACCGGTACATCGAGCTGGCGCTGGGGACCATCGTTGCCCGCATCCTCGTCAGCTACATCTTTCTGGCGCCGTATTACCGCTACAACGTTTACTCAATTTACGAGTATCTTACCGTGCGGTTCGGCATCGGCTCGAAGAACGCGGCCAGCGCCGTGTTTTTGGTCACGCGCGTGCTCGCCTCCGGCTCGCGCATTTATGTGGCGGCGATCGCCTTGGTGCTCTCCTACGAACTGATCGGCGGCCATGTGCTCGATCCAGCGTTGCCAGGCGATGCGCACCGCATGCTGCTGATCTACGTGTTGGCGAGCGTGGCAGTCGTGGTCCTGACCGCAATTTACACGACCCTGGGTGGGATCAAGGCCGTCATCTGGACCGACTTTATCCAGGCGACCATCATGATGGGCAGCGCCTTGATCGCCCTGGGCATTCTGTACTACTCGATTCCGGGCGGCTGGTCCACCATCCGGACGGACCTCAACGTCCAGCATCCGCTCGATCTGTTCATCGCCACCGGCCTCGATCCCGCCCGCCACGGTTGGCCGAAGCTCAAAGGCATGTTCGAGACCGAGTACACGATTTTCGCCGGCCTGATCGGCGGCACCTTCATCACCATGTCCACCCACGGCACCGATCAGGACATGGTGCAACGGATGCTCACGGCGCCCGACGTGCGCCGCAGCCGGCGTTCGCTGATTCTCTCCGGCTTGGCCGATGTTCCCATTGGCCTGGTTTTCGCCACGCTGGGCGTGTTGCTCTTTGCCTATTATCAGCAACGGCCGGATCCGAACCTGCCCAAAGCGGACAATGAGGTTTTTTGCTATTTCATCCTGCACCGGTTGCCGGCGGGCGTGCGCGGCTTGCTCCTGGCCGGGATTTTCGCGACCTCGATGGGCTCGTTGAGCACGGCGCTCAATGCGCTGGCGACCAGTTTCACGCGGGATTGGTATCTGCCGTATTTCCGTCCCGCGGCCACCGAAGGGGAGTCGCTGCGAGCGATCCGCTGGGCGACGGTGGTGTTCGCGCTGCTGTTGGTGGGAGTGTCTTCAGCGGTGTCGTTTTTGGTCATCCAGAAGGCGGCGCATCCGGAGCAGGGCAGCCTGCGCATTATCCCGATCATCCTGGGGATCTTTAGTTACACGTACGGCTCGCTGCTCGGCATATTTTTCGTCGGCATGCTGACAAAGCGGCGCGGCTGCGACGCGGGGAACTGGCTGGGCATGTTGGCCGGATTTGCGGTGGTCGCGATCCTGAGCGGCTTGCCGAACAACCTGATCCACGTTTTCGGCGGGCGCGGTTACGTCCAACCCGATTGGCTGCCGGTAGTGGCGTGGCCGTGGTGGATCTTCTTCGGCACGATCTCCACTTTTTTGGTGGCAGTCTGTTTTCCCTCGGGCGCAGGTGCCTTGGCGCTCACGCAAAAAGCCGAAAATTTCGATTGAAGCGGCTGGAGGGCGCGGAGAGAGTAAGAGTTCCCCGCCGCCGGACTTTTCCCGGTGGCGGTCTGGAGCCTTAGCTCAATTGGTTAGAGCGCCGCCCTGTCACGGCGGAGGTTGCGGGTTCGAGCCCCGTTGGCTCCGAATGCCTTATTTCGAGGCATTTACATCGCAAGGAATGCTCCGGTGAGAATGGGGCTGCGAATAAGTCCGGCTTTTTCCGTGGCTGTCCACTGCCGACTGTTTGAAGGTTTAGACAATGCCGCGCTCCTGCTTCCACCGCTGGTAAGCCTCTTCAGATTCGGGGTGCTTCCGGATGTGCCGGTCGATCAGTCGAGAGGCAAATTCTTTGGTCAGAAAGCGCGGGAGACGAGTTCCGTAGAAACTGAGCCTGCGGCGC
>CAXUFU010000199.1:0-5734 GCA_964250275.1 uncultured Chthoniobacterales bacterium
GGCCACGGTGTAGAGCTGGCCGCCGTAGACAAAGACGATTTGCGCGCCATTGGTCGTCGGGAAGCGCAGCAGCCGGGTCGTATCGGGCAAGGTTTGCGCGGCTGCCGGCCGCGGCCACGAGAGTGCGGCCAGACTGACAACGAAAAGCAAAGCACGGGCGGCCAGGAAGTTTTGGGAACGCATAGCGGTGGAACGGATACGCGCGCCGCCAGCTTCCCGGCTCCCCCGGGAACCGGGAATCCACCTCAAGAAGCTCCGGTCACGGCTCCGCTGCAATCGCCGCACAGGCCGAAAAACTCCAGCGAATGGGTCAACTGCGTAAACCCATGCTTGCGCGCAATCTGACGCTCGAGGCGCTCGACCGGACACATGCCCTCCAGCGGCGTCACCTGTCCGCAGTCCGTGCAAACGAGATGGTCCCGATGATGGTCGCTGTCGGTCAATTCGTAGAAGCTCAGAGGGCGCCCCAGGTTCACCTTGCGGGCCAGCTTGAGTTCCTCCAGCAGCGTCATCATGCGGAAGACCGTGGCGAAATCCGGTGCGTCGCCATCCGGGACGTGCCTGCCGCCCGCGCTCTGGATTTGTTCCAGGCTCAACGGCGCCTCCGCTTCCAGCAACGCCCGGAGGATGGCGCGCCGGTTGGCCGTCATGCGCAGGCCCTTGCGCCGCAGCAGGGCCTCGAGCCCCTCGCTGGTAAAAGGCTCGCGCGCGACGCCGGAGGCGGCGTGTTGGTGAACGTGCGCGGAGGCAGGCATGGTGGCGGGAGTGGCAACAGCGAGAGAATATCATCGTCCTCCCGCTCCGCGCAAGCCGCCGGCAGCGCGGCATCCACGTCGGTGGTTTCGCCGGAGCTTTAAGCAAACGATTTGCATTTGTGCGCAGCGCGTGTTACCGCGGACGGCGTATGAAAATTGCCTCCTTCCAGCCGTTCGTCCTTCCCCTGACTTTCGCGCTAAGCCTGGCCGCCGCGAGCGTGGCCAGCGCGGCGCCGCTCAAGGTCGCCGCCTTGTCCACGGTGCTGGCCGATCTGGCGACCAATGTCGGCGGGGACAAAGTGACGGTGATCGACCTCGTCAAACCCGGGATCGATCCGCACGAGTTCGAGCCCACCCCCGGCGACGTCGAACAGGTCGCGGGCGCCGATGTCGTCCTAGTCAGCGGCAAAGGGTTGGAAGGCTACCTCTCCAAGCTCGAACAGAGCGCCGGCGGCAAGCCGGACCGTTTTGTAAACGTGGGCGACGCGATCGGCTCCTCCCTCGAGCTCAAGGAGGAGGACAAGACCGTGGAAGACCCGCATTGGTGGCACAGCGTGCCGAACGTCGAGAAAGCCACCGGCATCATCCGGGATGCCTTCAGCAAGGCCGATCCCGCGGACAAAGACGCGTTCGCCGCCCAGGCCGCCACCTACCTGGACAAGCTGGCGCAGTTGGACAAGGACATCCGGCTCAAAGTGGCCGAACTGCCTCGCGATCAGCGCAAACTCGTCACCAGCCATGATGCCTTCCAGTATTTCGCCCGCGATTACGGCTTCAAGATCTACCCTATCGAAGGTGTGAGCACCGCCGACGAGCCGAGCACGCGCCAGGTGGCCGAGTTGCTGCAGACGATCAAGAGCCAGAAGGTCAAGGCCGTCTTTTTCGAGAACATGCAGAACCCAAAGGTGATCAGCGAGATCACCAAGGAGACCGGCGCAAAAATCGGCGGCGAGCTGTATGCCGACGGCCTCGGCGCGCCCGACAGCGACGCCGGCACGTACATCGCGATGATGCACCACAACGTGAACACGCTTGTCGACGCGCTTCGTTAGAAAACGGTAGGGATGGGTCTCCGACCCGGTCCCTGACTGTCTGGCTAGGGTGCCCTACGATGGGTCGCTCCATAGACATGGCGCGTTCCCAGACAGCCAGGGACCGGGTCGGAGACCCATCCAGAGACCCATCCCTACCTTTTTACCAGGCTACTAATGCATCCGGGTTGCAATCCCGCCTCGCCTGCATGACGGTCTGCCGCGTGCGCGGTTTTCCCCTCCTGCAACTGCTCCTCGTCGCTGCTGTTTTTATTGGCGCAGGGATTCCGGTCTGGTCCTTGACGCGACCGGCAGCCGGCGTGGCGGCTCCCGCCTTAGTCGCCCCGGCCACCACACCCGCCGCCAGCGCCACGGGGCAAAAAACGCTGACCATCGAAACCACCTTTGCCCCGGCGCCGGCCGATTTTCAGGTCCAATGCCAGGACCAAACTGTGCTCGAGGGTCACGGCCCATCCCGGCAGTTTTCGATCGGTTGGAAAACGGTGCTGCCCAAAGAAGGCGTCGATCTCGTCGTCCGCGCGAACTGGCCGGCGCAAGCCGACGCCGCCGCCGGCCCTGCGGCGGCGCGGGTCGTCGTGCACCTGCCTGATGGCAGCACGACCGACAAATCTTTTTGGACCGCTCCCGGCCAGTCCCTCGCCGAGGTTATCACCGTACCAGGCTCAGTGGCGGCCACCCCTGCCAGCATCGCTCCTTAGCGAACCCCAAACGATGTCCGCGCACCGGCTCATCATCCAAGATCTGACCGTTTCGTATCGCGGCGTGCCGGCGCTGCATCACGTCGACCTGGAACTGCATTGCGGGCGTTGCGTCGGCTTGCTCGGACCCAACGGCGCGGGCAAATCGACGTTGCTGAAGTCCATCGCCCGCCTGACGCCGTTCGAGACGGGGCGGATCATCTTTGACGCGCACGAGCACGGCCGCTCCCGCGCGGAGCAATCCATTGCCTACCTGCCCCAGCGCAGCCTCGTTGACTGGGATTTCCCTCTGACCGTGCGCGGCCTGGTGGAGATGGGGCGCTATCCCGCCCTGGGCGGGTGGCGCCGCTTCGGCGTGGGAGATGCGGCTGCCGTCGACTCGGCGCTGGCTGCCACACACCTCGGGGACCTGGCCGACCGCCAGATCAGCGCGCTCAGCGGCGGCCAGCAGCAACGCGCTTTCCTCGCGCGGGCGGTGGCGCAAGGCGCTCACGTTTACCTGCTCGATGAACCGTTCACCGGCCTGGACCGCAACGCCCAGTCGCTCTTGAGCGATCTGCTGCGGCGGCTGGCGGCGGAAGACGGCAAGCTCGTCATCGTCAGCCACCACGACTTGCGGACCGTCGAGCAGCTCTTCGACGACGTCATTTTCCTTAACGGCGAGCTCGTGGCCTACGGCCCCGAGGCGGAGACCTTTACCCCTGCCAACATCGAGCGCACGTACGGGACGGAAGTTTTCACCGGTGCCGCTCCCGTATGATGATCGCCAGCGCCCCGCTCCATTATCTGACCGAGCCGTTCCGTTACGAGTTCATGCAGCGCGCGCTGCTGGGCTGCGTGTTGGTGGGCTTTACCAACGGCTTCTTGAGCGCGTTCATCGTCCTGCGGCGACTGGCGCTGTTGGCCGACGCCCTGAGCCACTCGCTGCTGCCGGGGCTGGCGGTCGGGGCGATTTTCTTCGGCCTCGCGCCGTTGGGCCTCTTCAGCGGCGCGGTGATCGCGGCGCTGCTGGTGGGGATCGGCGGCCAATTGGTGGCGCGCAGCTCGCGGCTCAAGGACGAGACGGCCATCGGCGCGCTGTACACGGTGGCGTTTTCGCTCGGGCTTATCCTGCTCAAGTACAGCCGCGTGCCGGTGGATCTGACGCACTTTCTTTTCGGCAACATCCTCGGCATCGCGAACAGCGACCTGTGGATCATCTACGGCGTGGGCATGCTTTCGACGGTGAGCCTGGTGGCGTTTCAGCGCGGGTTATTGCTGGCGCTCTTCGAGCCGTCCGTGGCGCAGAGCTTGGGGGTGCCGGTTTCGCGGCTCAACTACCTCTTGATCACGCTCATTGTCCTGGCCATGATCGCGAGCTTGCAAGCGGTTGGCGTGGTGTTGAGCGTCGGCCTGCTGGTGCTGCCGGCGGCAACCGTTTATCTGCTCAGCGACAGCTACCGTGCCTTGTCCTGGTATGGCGGCTTTCTGGGCGCGGCGGGCGCGTGCGCGGGCCTGCTGCTTTCCTACTGGGCGGATATTCCGAGCGGCCCGGCCATCGTGCTGGTGCTCGGCGCGTGCTTTGTCGGCGCGCTGGTTTTTGGCCCGCGCTACGGGGTGCTGGCGCGGCTGCGGCCTTCCCGGCATCTGCACGGACAATCGCTGGCTCGCTGGAGAAAAGCCGGCGCCGCGGCACCGGCGGAAAAAGCCGCTACTTGACCTCGGTCGCGGTGTAGCCGGTCACCTTGATCCGCCCGATGAGAGCCCGCGCTGTGATGCTGGCGGGATCGTAGCGGACCGTGACACGGTTGTTGAGGACGTCCACCTCCGCCGACTGCACGCCGTGCGCGGTCACGAGCACGTGGCTGATCGCGTCCTCGCAAGAGGGACAATCGATTTCCGGGTCCAGGGTGAACACGGTCTTGGTGACGGCCGCTTTCGGCGGATCGGCGCGCAACGTTGCCGTGCCGGGCAGAAACATGACGAGCATCAGGAGGGCAACGGGCAAGCTGGACGCCTTCATAGTTGAGCGTAGGCTGAGAACGCCCTTCCAACAAGGGTGTTGCCTCCCGGCGCAGCCGGTCGTTTTCCCAAGGTAGGGATGGCTCTCCTGAGCCGGTCCCTGACTGTCTGCTGCACGTCCCGTTCGCCTGGCGCGACCCGTGGTGCTGAAAACCCGCCAGACAGCAAGGGACCGGCTCAGGAGAGCCATCCCTACCTTGGGTACGAGCGGCTGACGCCTCCATTTAACTACACCACCGGGAGCACCGGGAAACTCCGTCCCAGGACCTGCGCGCTTGGGACCCGCAGCCAGCGCTCGAGCGCGGTCGCGTACACGCTGCGGAAATCCACGTTGTACATTAAATCGCCCTCGTAAAGCTGCGTCAAGCTCGGGTACTTCCCAAACATCCCCGGGCGTACCCCGCCGCCCAACACAAACATCGGCGCGGCCGCGCCGTGGTCCGTCCCGCCGCTCGCGTTCTGCTGCACCCGACGGCCAAACTCGCTAAAAGTCATGAGCATCACCCGGTCGAAATTGCCCTGCGCCTTCAAATCCGCACAGAACGCACCCAAGGCTCCGCCCAACTCCGTCATCAACCGTTGATGCGTTGGCGCCTGACCCTGGTGAGTGTCATAGCCGCCATGGCTGACGTAATAAACCCGCGTCGGCAGGCCGCCCGCGATCATCCGCGCTACCAGGCTCAAGCTATCGGCGATCTGCGAGCGCGGGTAAGCCGCCAACGGCCGCGTCTTGCGCGCGATCTCGAGCACCTTGTCCGAACTCAACTGCGCATCGAGCGCCGTCCGCTCGAGAAAATCGAGCGAACTGACGTTCGACGCATGCCCAGCCCCGCCGCCGCTGATCGCGCCGATCGACCCACCCGCAGTCGTATCCACGCCGCCGGAAAGGGCGCCCCCGTTTTCCACCATGGACCCGGCGTCTTCGTCGGGCTGATTGATCTGGCGGTAATAAAACTCGGCCGCGCTCATGGCACCCGACTTCGGGTCGTGATCGATCCAACGATACTGCTCCGGGTTGGCGAAGCTGACGCCGGTCGGATGCGGCGAGGCAAACGCCTGCGGCATCTGGCCGCCGATGCTCACGCCCACCGTCGGCGGCGCGCCCTGGCAGCAGTTGTCGAAGTAATTGCCCAGCCAGCCATAGGAAAGATTGCGGTTGGAGTCCGCGGCAGTCTGCCAGATCTCCGTCGAGCGAAAGTGTGAGCGATTCGGGGTTGGGTAACCCACG
>CAXUFU010000200.1:0-5676 GCA_964250275.1 uncultured Chthoniobacterales bacterium
CATGTGGCGCAGTTGGGCGAGGCGGCGGCGTTGATCGCCGCCTTCGGCTGCGATGCGTTCGGGGACGAGATGCTGCAAGTGGCGGCCGATAAGCGTGTCGACACGCGTTTTGTCCGCCGCGTGGCGGGTGGCCTGCCCACCGGGACGGTGCTCGCCACGCTCGATGCCGCCGGCAGCGCGACCTATGAAATCGTGCAGCCCGTTGCCTGGGATGAAATCGCTGTCCCGGCCGAGGCGGTGGCGGCGGTCGAAGAGTCGGAAGCGCTCGTCTTTGGTTCGCTCGCCAGCCGCTCGCCGCACAACCTCGCGCAGTTGCGGCGTTTGCTGGCGCTGCCGGGGCCGCTCAAGCTCTTCGACGTCAATCTGCGGCCGCCGTTTGTCGATCTCTCGTTGGTCCTCGAGCTGGGCAGCCAGGCTGGCGTCATCAAGCTCAACGACGCCGAAGCCGGCCTCCTGGCCAGGTGGCTGCGCGCTGGCACCAGTACCGGAAGCGACCCGGTCAACGCCGGTACCGTGGCGTCCGCGGCCGCGGCTTTGGCGCAGGCAACGGGCGGACCGCGCATCTGCGTCACGCTGGGGCCGGCGGGCGCGGCGCTCTGGGAGCGCGGGCGGCTCTGGTTGGTTCCGGCCCCGGTTGTGGTGGTGAAAGACACGGTGGGGGCCGGCGACGCGTTCATGGCAGCCTTAACCATCGGCTTGACGCGGGGCGCCGAGCCGGCGTCTGTGCTGGGCGCCGCGTGCCGGTTGGGCGCCTATGTCGCTTGCCACGCTGGCGCCACACCGCTGTTGCCGGCGGCTTTGCAGGAGGATCTGCACCGGGCATTGCGGCCACGTTAGAGGCGCCGGGTCAATATGACGCGTTTGTAATGTTCAGGACAGGACGGCGCCAGCGTTCTACATTGACACTGCGACATGCCCAACTCACTTATGCCAACCAAGAATCCATTTTCCCATCGCGCTGCGTTCTGCGCCGTGCTGCTGGGGACTGCGGCCTTTGCCGGCGCCCCGATCTTCGCCGCCACCGCGGATGAGAACGCCGCCACTCCGGCTCCCGAAAAAACGCCGGAAGTTAAAGTCGACCACTCCGCCGTGGACCGCGGACGCACTCCCGGCAGCAGCTATGCGCCGCTCGTGCAAAAAGTCGCGCCCAGCGTCGTGGAAATCACCGTCACAGAGAAAGCCCAACGCAATCCGCACCATCTGTCTGACGACCAGATGGATCAGTTGCGGCGCTTCTTCGGCCAAGGTGGCGGCGGCCCGGAGGTCACCCCGCACGGCGGTCCGGCCATGCACGGCCTGGGCTCCGGCGTCATCGTGTCTTCAGACGGTTACATCCTGACCAATAACCACGTGGTCGATAACGCCAGCGACATCAGCGTGGCGCTCGCGGACGGCCGCATCTTCCCGCACGCCAAGGTCGTCGGCACCGATCCGAAGACAGACGTCGCGGTGATCAAAATCAACGCTACCGATCTGCCGGCGCTGACCTTTGCCGATAGCAACCAGATCTCGGTCGGCGACGTCGTGCTGGCCATCGGTAATCCCTTTGGCATCGGCCAGACGGTGACGCAAGGCATCGTCAGCGGCAAGGACCGCGTGACGACCGGCGGCGATCAGGACGAAGACTTTCTGCAGACCGATGCCGCGATCAACCCCGGCAACTCCGGCGGTGCGCTCGTCGATATGGACGGGCGGCTGGTGGGTATCAACAGCGAGATTTTGAGCCGCAGCGGCGGTTCCCAGGGCGTGGGCTTGGCCATTCCCTCGAACCTCTGCCAGTGGGCGATGAAGAGCCTGGTCAAGACCGGCCACGTGGAGCGTGGGTTCCTCGGGGTCTCCATCCAGGATGTGAACCCGGCCTTGGCGAAGGATTTCAAGCTCGACCGTATCACCGGCGCGCTGGTCTCGGATGTCACCGCGGGCAGCCCCGCGGAAAAAGCCGGCTTGAAGAGCGGCGACGTGATCCGCGAATACGACAGCCAGCCGGTCAAGGACGCGAGCCAGTTCAAGCTGCAAGTCGCGGAGACCTCTCCGGGTTCGAAGGCGACCGTGGGCATCATTCGCGATGGTGAGAACAAGAGCCTCGACCTGACCGTCGGCCATTTCCCGAACGAAAAGGTGGCGGATAACGATCGCGGCGGGGCGGGCGAGCACAAGGACGCTCTGGCCGGAGTCGGTGTGGGTGACCTCGATCAGAACGTCCGCAGCGAGGCGAACATCCCTGAGAATGTGCACGGCGCCGTCATCACGGAAGTGGCGCCGAACTCTCCCGCCGACGAAGCCGGGTTGCGGGTCGGCGACGTGATCACCGAGATCAACAAACAGACTGTCCGGAACGCGCAGGACGCGGTCAACGACAGGCATAAACCCGGGGGCGACCAGACGTTGGGTAAGGGCTGGAGCCAGGGCCGCAGCCGGTACGTGACCGTGGATGAGTCGAGCAACGCCGACCAGTAAGGCCCGAAGAGACGCGCGCGTCGCAAAAGCCGCCCTGGAAACAGGGCGGCTTTTTTTTATAAAAGGTAGGGATGGGTCTCCGACCCGGTCCCTTGCTGTCTGTCCGTAACCGCACCCGGATGACGAATGCTCGGGCTGGCGCACGGCTCGACCGGCAAACGCTCGCCCGCCGAATCTCCGTGGCCCGCCCCATCACCTGGCACCCCAGCCTGACAGCAAGGGACCGGCTCAGGAGAGCCATCCCTACCTTTAGGAACGAGCCGCTTCGCGGCGGGGAGTCATTGGGCAGGCTCTAAAATCGTGCCCTTTGAAACTCCCCCGTGCCAGACAGCCTCCAATGTCTCGGTGTTCTTGATGTCTTGGAGCGGGTTGGCCGTGAGGACGAGGAAATCCGCGCGTTTGCCCGCTTCCAGCGTGCCGCGGTTCGCGCCGTCGCCGATCGTCTCGGCGGCGGTTTTCGTCGCGGCCACGATGGCTTGCATCGGACTCAGCCCGGCTTTGACCATCAGTTGCAGCTCGCGATGTTCATCGAAGCCGGCGATGCGCGTCGGCATGGCGCCGCTGTCCGTGCCGAAGGAGATGAGCACGCCGGCATCGCGCAAGGTGACCAGGTTCAAAGTGGCAGTGGCCAAAGCGGCGCGTTCCTTGGCCGTGTTGGGATTATCGCGGATCTTGGCGGCGTAGGCCGGGCTGAGCCAGGTCTTGAGCAGGGCGGGATCAACGGCCTTGGTGAAGAAGGGCTCGTTCATCCAGGCGGGATGTTCGGCGTAGATGAACTGCGACTCGTCGAGCGAGAGCGTGGCGATGTACGGGATCTGGCGCGCGGTCATGAGCTGGATGAACTCCTCGTCCACGCCGCGGTCGCGCACGCTGTGAGCGATCACGTCGACCCCGACCTTGAGCAACGCCTTGGCATCATCCAGGTAGAAAATGTGTGCCGCCATACGCAAGCCATGCCGGTGCGCTTCGTCGATGGAGGCGTGCGCTTCGGCGATGGCGGCCGAGTAGATCGCCGGCTGCATCTTGGGCAGAGTGCCGAAAATGTCGTCCAACCACAGTTTGAGGAGATCCGGATGGCGTGCGGCCATTTCGCGGACATCTTCGCGCGCCTCGTCGGGCGTTTTCGGCCGGTACATCTGGTCGGGAGGGACCGGGAACGGGGGCGCGCCACCCGGGACGCCGAGGCCGCGATCGGCCGTAAAAATGTCGGCGCCGGGCAGTTGGCCGGCGCGTTGTTCATCGCGCCAGGTGTAGAGGATATCCCGGTTGACCCCCAGCGACATGACGGCGGTGACGCCGTAGCGTTCGTACTGAGCGAGTTGGCGGGCGACGTTTTCGCGGGTGTAGTTGGCGGGGTTGGCCGCGGAGGCACCCTGGACCAGCCCCAGGTGGCTGTGAGCGCTGATCAAGCCGGGCATGATGGTCCGGCCGGAGAGATCGATGTTATCACCGTCGGCGGGCACCGCGACGGACCCTTCCGCGCCGGCGGCGACGATCCGGCCATCGCGCACCACCAGGACGCCTTTTTCGAACGCGCGGCCGGTGCCGTCGATCAGTCGCTCGCCGGTGAACACCAGCGTTCCAGAGAGAGGAGGGATGGTCTTGGCGGAGGACGGTGTGGTTAGCAACGTCACGCTCAAGAGGGCCAAGCTATAAGCTGGGAGCCAGAGCTTGGACGTGAAAACTCGCGGCAAGCGGGGTTGCATCCCTCAGATTAGCAGATCAGGCAGCCAAAGGCGGCTTGTTTGTGGAGCGAGGCTACTTTGCTTTGGTACTGAAATTCAACAAAGCCAGGCGCCGTGCCTGTTGCCTCATAACTGATGGACACCGAAAGGTTGGCGGATGGGGGATTCCATTGCCTCACAACGTGGACACCATAGCTTTTCGGTTCTGATTGATTTGACCTGCGTTTTTGGGCGTTCCGGAGCGTAGCGTAGGAACGTCCAAAAACGCAACGCCGTCCTCCTCCTGGGCTTTAATCAGCCGCTTTCGGTTCTTCCACACTGCGCCCAAGCGTGCTTCGATGCGGGCCTTCAGCGCAAAGGGATTGTTCGTCTCGATTCGCTCCTGGATCCAACGCTGCTGGTCGACGCTCAGTTGGCCGCTCGCCAGCAGCCGTAGCGCCGGCGTCTGTGGCGTCTTGACGTGTCGGCGCTTTTGTTTGCTGCCCTCGCGCGTCGCGCTCAGCTGCTCCATGGTCGTGCAGAACAGGTTCTTCCACAGACTCCACTCGGCCAATAATTCGTTGATGGGTTCGAGCAGTTCGCTGTGTCCCAGCCGCTCATAGCCCAGCAGCTGACGCACGTGGGTGTAGTTCTTCTGCTCAACGTGCGCCTGGTCGTTCTTGCAATAGGGGCGCGAGCGCGTCTGGCGAATGCCCCGCTCCTTGAGGTAGCCGTAGAGATGGTGGTTTAAGAACTCTCCGCCGCCATCGCTATCGATGCCGCGCAAGGCAAAGGGCTGCGCCGCCTCGATCTGGCACAGCCCGGCCAAGGTCGCTGCCTGGCCGCGGTTCCACACGCAACGCACCTCTGTCCACCCGCTGTAAATCTCCACACTCGTCAGCGACCACAGGAAGCTGCCGCTCATGTCGGTGCCGCAGTGCGCCACCGTGTCCACCTCTGTCCAACCCACCTCTCGCGTGGCCCAGCGCTCGGCCCGGATCTCCACCAGCGCCTTAATGGCCGAGTCACTCCGAGGCGTCAGCGGCTTCTTGCGCACTCCCAGCTTCCCCTTGGCCAGCAGCCGATCAATCGTCGCCGCGCTCATCGCCAACAGCTTGGCGCGTACGCTGGGCTCCAGGTTCTCGACGTGGTCCACCCACAACGCCAGCATCCCGATCATGCGCTTGCCACAGGGCTGCTCCATGTGCCGCCAACAGTGCGTCAGTGCCGCCACTTCCGCCGCCCCGTAGCGGCGGGGCGCGCCTCCGCCGCCGGGGCCGCCGCCGTCCCGCCGCACGCCACTCAACACTTTACTCGCATACTTGCGCTCAAAACCGCTCACCGCACAGAACTCGTCCAGCAGTCGGCTGCGCGCCTGCTTGGCGCTCACGCGGCCGTAGCGGTTACGAACTCGCGGAATGTACTCTCGAAGACTCTCTTGGCTCATGGCAGCGGGCATCCGCCATGGTGTCCATCATTGTGAGGCAATGGATCTTTTTCGCCATCTCTCCACTTCTCCTCTCGGTGTCCTCTTCAATGAGGCAACACGCGTGGT
>CAXUFU010000201.1:0-5643 GCA_964250275.1 uncultured Chthoniobacterales bacterium
GTCTATGACCGTCGGAGACGCTGTACTCCGCCGGGAGCCGACGACGGTCATAGACCGCCGCTACAGTCGGAAGACCCTGGCTGATCACCGAACTTACGGGTCAGGTTTTAGTGCTTGTTCAGCGAACGTCTATGAGACGATCCTGCGCCCGGTGTTTCCCCCGCGATGATTTACTACCACCTGGCCGTCACGTTCTTTCTGTTGGTCATCACCGTGAATATCGCGGTGAACTGGCGGCTGTTCGTGGCGCCGCTGCCGCGGCACTTCGGCCAACCCGGCGAAGGGCAAACAACGCTCCCTCTCGTCTCCATTCTGGTCCCGGCGCGCAACGAGGCGCCGCGCATCGCCGCCTGCCTGCGCTCGCTCCTGCGCCAGGACTACCCGAACTACGAGCTGATCGTGCTGGACGATCACTCGGAGGACGATACCGGGCGCATCATTCAGGATCTCGGCTTCGAGCGAGATCCGGGGCCGCGGCGGCTGCTGGCTGGCGAACCGTTGCCCCCGGGTTGGACGGGCAAGGCCTGGGCTTGCCACCAACTGGCGGCGGCCGCCCGCGGCGATTACTTGCTCTTTACCGACGCCGATACGGTGCACGAACCGGACGCGCTCAGCGCCTGCTTGGGCCACGCGCTCACGACGGATGCAGGCTTGCTTTCCGCGTGGCCGCACCAGATCACCCGGACCTGGAGCGAACGCATCGTCATCCCGTTGGTGTACGTGTTGCTGCTGGGCGCGTTGCCGCACGGCATACTCATCTACCTGCAACGCCGGCCCGATCGAGCGCGCCAAGGCGAACGGGCGTGGCTGCGCGCCCTGGGCGCGGCCAACGGGCAGTACATGCTCTTCCGGCGCGATGTGTACGATCTGATCGGCGGGCATGCGGCCGTGCGCGATCACTTGGTCGAAGATGTCCTGCTGGGGCGGCTGGTGGCGGAACGGACCGGCGAGGGGATCAAGCTGATCAACTGCGACGGCTCGAAGCTGGTGCATTGCCGCATGTACGAATCCTTTGCGGACCTGTGGGAAGGTTTTACGAAAAACCTGCGGCCAGTGTTCTCCGGCTCGAGACTTTCATTTTGGCTCTTCGGCCTGGTGCAGGCCGCGGGCTTGTCCTTCCCATTTATCCTGGCGTGTCTGCCCGGGCTGAGCGGCCGTTGGTGGTGGTTGCCGGTGCTGCAAGTTGTTTGGCTCTACGCGATCCGCTTTGCGCTGACGGCGCGATTCCGGACTTCGTGGCTGGGAGCTTGGCTGCACCCGGTGGGGCACCTGCTTTCGCTGGTCATTGCGCTCAACAGTTGGCGCTTGAGCTCGCAAAAAGGCGTGACCTGGAAAGGGCGGGTCTACACGATGTCGGAGGCAGGCTAGGACGAAAGGCAGCGACGCGGCTTCGTAAGCGCGCTTCCCGCTGTCGGGCGGGCGCCTCGCCGGCCGTAACGGCGCCAAACGTGGCAGGCTAAGCGCCCGCCCTACAATGCGAAATGGTCGCTTCTACAAAGCGGAGGTCAAACCGCGTAGGTACCGCCTCAGCAGACAGCAAGGGACCGGCTCGAAAAGCCATCCCTACCTTTTGTATGTTCCGAGGCTACGAACGGCCGCGCTTTTTCAGGCGCGCGCCACCGACCTTCGGCTTCGTCTGCTGGGAAGCCGCAGTCTGCTTGCGCGTTTTCATCAAGGCACGTTTGGCCTTCTGCGCCACTACCCGGGAGCCGGTCGGGCGCTTCTTCTTCGCTCCGGGCGTGCCAGGCAAGGCCGTGCTCTTCCCTTCCGAACTCAATTCGGGCTGCGCTGCGTCTGCAGCAGCGGCTTTCGCCTCGCGCTTGGCGGCGGGTTTCTTGCCCTCCTTGGGCGCGAGATCGTCCACCACGGGGGCAATATCCACCCACTCGATGTAGGCCATCGGCGCGCTATCGCTCAGGCGCGGCCCGAGCTTGATGATGCGCGTGTAACCACCGGCGCGATGCGCACTGCGGGGCGCGATTTCCTCGAACAACTTTTTTACCAACCCGGGCTGATGCAGATAGGAGATCGCGTTGCGGCGATCATGCAGCGAACCGCGCTTGCCGAGCGTCAGCATTTTCTCCGCGAACGGCCGGACCGCCTTGGCCTTGGCCAGCGTCGTCTTGATCCGGCTGTGCTCGATGAGGCTGCACACCTGGTTGGCCAGGAGCGCCTTGCGATGCTCGGCGGTGCGGCCCAGTTTGACGGTTTTCTTCTGATGTCTCATGGCAAAAAGCGGGTGTTAAAACGCGAACAGGCTCGCCTGGCCCGGCGGCAAACGAGGGGCGATACGATTATCCCTTCGCCGCCGCTGGGGCAAGCGATTCTTTAGCTGATGAAATCCAGCGCGGCGCGGGCGTCCTCGTTGCCGTCGCCGTTTTCGCCGGCAAGCGGCAGGTCGACCAGGCCGCTATCGAATTTCATTCCGAGGGCCAAGCCCAACTGCTGGAGCTTGTCCTTGATTTCGTTGAGCGATTTCTTGCCGAAGTTGCGGTACTTGAGCATCTCCCCCTCGGTCTTCTGGGCCAGTTGGCCGACCGTGGTGATGTTCGCGTTGTTCAAACAATTCGCCGCCCGCACGCTGAGCTCGATCTCGTTGACGCTCATGTTGAGGAGCTTCTTGAGCTTGGCGTTCTCCTGGCTGACCCCCTCCGGGGTGGTGTCGAATTCGATGACGTTCTCATCGTAATTGACGAACACGTCGAGGTGATGGCGCAGGATGGCGCTGGCCTGTAAAAGCGCGTCATTCGGATCGATCCGGCCGTCGGTAAACACGTCGAGCACGAGCTTGTCGTAATCCGTGCGCTGGCCGACGCGGGTGTTTTCGACCGAGTACTTGACCTTGGTGACCGGCGAGAAAATGGAGTCGATCGGAATGAGGCCGATGGGCTGATCCGGGCGCTTGTTTTCTTCGCCCGTGGCGAAGCCGCGGCCGACGCGCACCTCAAACTCCGCTTCAAACTTCTGTTTTTTGTCGACGGTGCAGATTAACTGCTCGGGGTTGAGGACTTCGCATTGCGCGGTCGACTGAATGTCGGCGGCGGTGATGGCACCTTCCTTGTTGACGCTGAGCGTGAGGTTGCGGATCTCATGGTCGTTGGCCTTGAACTTGACCTTCTTGAGATTGAGAATGATGTCCGTGACGTCGTCCAACACGCCGGGCAGGGAGGTAAATTCATGCTGCGCGCCATTGATGCGCACGGCGGTAATGGCGGCGCCTTCGAGCGACGAAAGCAGCACCCGCCGGAGCGAATTGCCGATGGTGTGCCCGTAGCCGGCCTCAAAAGGCTCAGCGGTGAAGCGGGCGTAGGTGGGGGTGGCGGTGGCCTCGTCCTTGACGAGGCTTTTGGGCATTTCGAAACGCCCGAGGCGGATAGGCATAGCTGGATTTTACTCTCTAGCACCGGGTTACCCCTGGCGAGTCGATCACCCGCGCGGCGGCGGGACGATCCAGGGACCAACGATGCGATTCTTTTGACGAGCTCGCTTCTTTGAAGGGCCGTTAATCAAGCGCAACCTGAGCCGCTTGCAAGCGAATTGTCAGAACAAGTCGCGTACCTTCGAGCCGAAGCGGGTGTAAAAAAACCCGAGCCCCAGGAGCACGATCCCGAGCGTGAGGAAGCTTAGCGCGCGCTCGAGCAGATCGATCTGCCAGATGTCGATCAACACCACCCGCCCGAGGGTCGCCGCCAGGATGAGCAGCCCCAGCCAGCGGTAAACACGTTCGTGCAACGCCAGCCCAACCACGAACACGGCGGCCGCGTAGAGCGACCAGCGCGCGGGCACGTTGAACGCGCCGCCGGGCAGCAGCGCGAGGTGGCTGCCCACGTAACACCAGCCGCAGAGGGTGCCGAGGACCATCGTGGAGATCAGCAAGGACTGGAAGAGGCGCCGCGCTTCGGTCTCCAGCGCCGGTAAGGGTGCACGTTGTGCGGCCTCGCCAAACGCCAGCGTCAGAACCATGAGCGCGACGAAGTTCCACCAGGGCGGCGAGCCGGTGCTCGGCTCGTGCCAGCCCCCGTAGCTTTGCAGCCACTGCGCCTGCGCCAGCAGGAGATAACCTTGGGCAAGCAAGGGGAGCGCGGCCACGCGCAGGACGAAACTCAGGAGCAAAAACCCAACCGCCGCCGTCGCCAGGCTGGGGCTCACAGCGGGTTCGAACGTGATCTTCCTTTCCAGCAGCAAGCACCAGATCCCGCTTCCCAACACCGCGAAATAGGCAGCTGCGAAACGCAACGGAGTGGACCGATCGGCCGCGGCGGGCGAGGCAGCCAGGTCAGCCGGTGGCCCGCGCCGCAACTGTTCGCATCGCCAGCTCTCCTCGAGGCAAAAGGCGCCCACCACCAGGGCCGCGATCCAGGAGCCCGTGCTCTCGGCCGCGGGATTGCCAGGGACCAGGCCGAAGGCCGCGCACACAGGAACGCCCATAACGCGGTGAGCCAGGCGAAAACCAGCAAAAACGTGTTGCGCCACCGGCTGGCGGCGTCCAGGAGGACGCGGCTTTGCACCGCCAGGATGATGCTGAGTTGCCAGCCGCTGAAATAGTCGATGAAGCCGAGCGTGACGAGCAGCGCGCTCTGCAGTTGATAGGCATTTTCGCTTGCGGCTTCCAGCGGAGGCCGCCGCCGCCGGCCGAGTTCGCCCAAGCCCGCCAGCAACACACCGAAAGCGAGCGACCAACGCCAAAAGGCGGCCGGATAATCGCCCAGTAAAAGCCAGGTGGTCAGCACGAAGAACGCACCGTTGTTCAGGCTGGCGAAAGTCGCCCGGCGCGCCGCGGGCAGGATGCCGTCGTCGGTCGTGAAGACCGCCCAGGTAAACAGCGCCCAGTACACGAACAGGAAACTGCCCTCCAACCAGAAGCCGCCGCCCGTGTGCAGCGCAGTGGCGGCGCGCTCGGGTCCTACCCAAAGGGGGGCGTAGAAATAGTGCCAATAGCCATAGCTGCCGAAGGTCGCCAGCAAACTCGCGAACGGGAAAATGCGCCAGAGATGGCGCCGCAGCAGGTAGACCGCGCCGCCCGTGAGCACGAGATTGGAGAACAGCGTGAAGCTCGCGATCTCGTTGATGGCCGAGGTGTAGTACGCCAGCAGGATGGCAATCGTAGCCAGGGTTTCCGACGCCCGCCGGTCGGCCAACCAGACCAGGAACGCCGCCCAGCCAAGCAGGAGCAGCCCCGCCAGGAGGGGGCTCTCGATGACGCGAAGGTGCGGATAATAATGAGCCGCGTAGGTGACGTAGTAAATGGCGGCCAGCCCACCGGCCAGCACCACGCGGGCGTAGTTTTGCAGCCCGACCAACTCCCGCGCTTGCCGGCTGCGCTCCAGCCAGGCGCCCAGGCCCGTCAGCAGGCCCGCGGCCGCGTACAGCAGCGCCACTTTGCCCCCGGGACCCAGGTGCGGCACGACGTTTTGGTAGAGGTAATTGCCGGCAAAGGCGAGACTCGTCAGCAGGAGCACAATGCCGGCGCGCACGAGCCAAACCGTGCCGATCCGCATCTCGAGCGATTCCCGCGGCGGCTCGAAAGACGGCGGCGGCGATGGCGTCTCGTACGGGGCAGGCACGGCCGCGGCCTCGACCGCGACCTGCAACGGCTCAGGCCGAGGCATGGGCTCAACCCGCGGTGTTGGCGCCGGCGCCAAC
>CAXUFU010000202.1:0-1803 GCA_964250275.1 uncultured Chthoniobacterales bacterium
AAACACGCCGCGGGCCCCGCGGGGTAAATCAACGGGGCTAAAGGGGCGCGCCGCGGCCGCGGCTGCCCGTACATCAGGCCGTGGGCATCCAGGATGAACCAGCGAATATTGGCCTCCTGCAGGACCTGGTCGATGCCGGCCACGTACGCGCATTCTGGCAGCCAGATGCCTTGCGGATCGCGCCCGAAACAGGCCCGATAATCGTCCCGCGCGATGAGCACCTGCGCCCGCACCGCCTGCGGGATGTTCTCCATTAACGGCAACAGCCCGTGCGTGGCAGCGCAGGTGATGATCTCCAAGTGCCCGGATTCCTGGAAGCCGCGGAAGGCCGCCACGAGGTCCGAGGCCCACCGTTCGACGTATTGACGGCGGCAAGCGCGCAGGTGCTCCAGATAAAACCAGGCCGTCTCTTCCTGTCGCCCCAGCCCGCGCGTGCGACCCGTCTCGCGCTCGGCTAGCACCAAGGCGCGGTCCAGGTAACGCAGGTAACGCTCACGCAGCAGCGGGTCGCGCAACATGGCACAGAGCGGCGGCGTCAAGGTCAGCGTCAAGGAAAACGCCACGCCATCGGTGACCAGGCGGTCGAAAACGGCGAGCAGCGGCAGGTAGGTCTCGGTGATGGCTTCAAAGAGCCAATCCTCCTCCAGGAACTCCGGGTATTCCGGATGATGCACGAACGGCAGATGAGCGTGCAGCACGAGCGCCAGATAGCCGTGTCGAGTCATGTCTTCAGGGTCAAGCGCCGCCTACCGCATCGCAGCAGGACGAAAGCAGCCTCGGGCGAAAACCGCAAGCCGTCGCCGACTATTTGAGCCAACTCGTGCAAGTCGCTTGCATCTAGGCGGAAAGGTTCTCCCGTCGGCATTTTGTTGAGCCTCTCTCGCAGCCCGGTGACGATTCGGAAGGCCCATGAAAGCCCTCGTTTTCCACAAACCCGGCGACGTTCGCGTCGAAAAAATTGATGACCCCAAGATCGAACAGCCGCGCGACGCCATCGTGCGCGTGACAGCCACGGCGATCTGCGGTTCCGACCTCCACATTTACAACGGTTTCCTGCCGCAAACCCGGCCCATGGCGCTCGGCCACGAGTTCATGGGCATCGTCGAAGAGACCGGGCCTGAAGTTGGCAACCTCAAGAAGGGCGATCGTGTCGTCGTCCCCTTCCCCATCGCCTGCGGCTGCTGCTTTTTCTGCGGGCACGACCTGCCAGGACACTGCGAAAACTCGAATCCCAAGCATTACGGCCCGGAAGGCGGCATGACCTCCGGCAAAGGCGGCGCGCTTTTTGGCTACACCGACCTCTACGGCGGCTACAACGGCGGCCAGGCCGAGTTCGTGCGCGTGCCCTACGCCGATTACGGCCCGCGCAAGGTGCCGGACACCCTGTCCGACGAGCAGGTGCTCTTTCTGACCGACATTTTTCCCACGGGCTACTGCGGCATCGACTGGGCGAACGTTAAAGGGGGCGAGACCATCGCGGTCTTCGGCTGCGGGCCGGTCGGATTGATGTCGATGAAAAGCGCCTGGCTGCGCGGGGCCAAGCGCGTGATCGGCGTGGACGTGGAACCGTATCGGCTGGCCATGGCGCGCAAGGCGTCCAACGCGGAGATCGTCAACGCCAGCGAAACCGACCCGGTCGAGTACATCCGCGAAGCGACCGAGGGCCGCGGGGCAGACGTCTGCGTGGATGCGGTCGGCATGGAAGCGCACCGGACGGTGCTGGACAAGGCCAAGAACCTGGTGACAGCCAACGTCGGCAGCATCGACCTGCACTACCGCGATTACGAGGAGCCGCCCGGCAAC
>CAXUFU010000202.1:1813-4037 GCA_964250275.1 uncultured Chthoniobacterales bacterium
GTGCGGCGCGGCGGGTCAGTGACGGTGCTCGGAGTCTACGGCGCGAGCGTGACGTTTCCGCTCGGGCAGGTGTTCGACAAAGGGATCAACCTGCAACTCGGGCAAGCCCAAGCGCAGAAGTACATCGACCGGTTGCTCGAGCACATCGAGAAAGGTGAGTTCAAGGCCGACGATATCATCACGCACCGCCTCAAGCTGGATGACGCCCCCCACGGCTACGAGATCTTTGCCAAGAAGCAGGACAACTGCGTGAAAGTCGTCATGACGCCGTAGGCTTCAAAAAAATGGTAGGGATGGGTCTCCGACCCGGTCCCATGCTGTCTGTCCGGCAGCATGCCTGTGTAGTTGGCCTGCCATGCACCGGGGGACGCTAACCAGACAGCAACGGACGGCTCGGAGAGCCCGCCCTACCTTTTGACGACGATGCTAGCGCTTGGGCTTGGCCGAGAACGCTGCCCGGCGCGTTTCCTTGATCTCGGCCAGGAGCGCGGCCACGGCCGCGTGCGCCTGGCGACCGATGTCCGTGTTCAGCCGGGTGCGGAACGCCTCGAGCAAACGCTCCGCCGTTTCCGCGGTCTTGCGCAACTTGGGCGAGTCGATACGATCGCTCAAGTTATCGTAGAGGTCGGCCATCTTCGCGATCATCACCGGCTCCGGCGCCCGGCACAGACGCGCGTCGTAATCCGCTTCTCGCTTCGCCTTGGGCAGCATGACGTTCTTGGTCAGTTGCACGACATAGTCCGCCACCAACGGTCCGAACTGTTCGGCGATCTCGTCGTAATCGGTGGCCGTATCTTCCAGGGTATCGTG
This sequence comes from uncultured Chthoniobacterales bacterium, assembly GCA_964250275.1. Classification (GTDB taxonomy): domain Bacteria; phylum Verrucomicrobiota; class Verrucomicrobiia; order Chthoniobacterales; family SZAS-18; genus CAXUFU01. The sequence goes on from CAXUFU010000202.1 coordinate 2,624, forward strand.
CAATAACGCCGCGGTCAGCACGGCTTCGTCCTGCACGCCAAAGAGGTGGGCCAAAATCAGCGTCACCCGCGTGACATGCGAGAAGTACGGCGTCTGGTTATCCGCCCGCATCTGCCCGTGGTGTTTGCGCGCGGCGAAGGTGGCCGCGCGGAGCAGGTTCGGCAACGGCCGCGACGGCGCCTTGGCGGCGGCAGCCGCCTTTTTGCGCGGAGCGCCACTTTTAGGGCGGGCGACGCCAAGTTTCCTCATCAGCTTTTTAAGTCGGAATGCTCCCATGGGTTGCGCAGAACTTCAGCAGGATCGGTGCTGATTTTGGGCAGCGGCGAAGGCACACCCAAATGGCCAACAATCATTCGTGCCAACCAGCGGTGGCGGATTGTGCCATTCACGGATCGCAAAAAAGGGCGACCGCCGCGGTGTACCCATGCAGATAGTTGCAGTTGCCCACCGGTCCGATTTCACCGTTGCAGAAGAAGCCGGCGCTCGGTTGCGGCCCGAAAATTTCCACCAACACGCCCGCGTCGTGATTCGGCCCGGCGAACAGCCCGCGACCGCGGCCGTTGCACGCAAAGAGCAGCGTGGCAAAAGGCCGGGCGCCACCTTCCTCAGCGGCATAGCAAAGTTCCCGCAGGTCTTCGTCCGCGCTGTCGCGGTCGCGCAACTGGTACTGCAGCGTCTGGCCCACGCGCGGGGCGGAACCGATCGCCACGGCGCCCGCCTCCGGGTCGGCGCTGAGGATGTTGCGGATCAGGAAATCGCCGCGCTTGTAGTCCTCGACGTATTCGCTCATGGCCAGGCCGGCGAATAAGTTGTTCCGGGCACGGTCCTTCTCGGGTTGGGTGAGGCTATTGAAGACGTTGTTGAGGACCGTGTAAGCCGGCTTGGAACCCAGGGTCAAAAGCCAGTTCTGCTTCGCGCCCGTGATCGTGAGCGGCTCGCCGATCGGCCGGCATCCCTGGCTGACGATGGTCCGCAGGGACACGCCGCCGCTGAGGCTCACGACCAGGCAATCGCCGGCGATCGGCCGCCCGTCGCGGCAGATGACGAGATCACTCGGGTCGCCGCTGGCCAGGCCGCCGATCGCGGGCACCCCGGGATAGGCCTGGCTCCACTCCGCCAGCCAACGCTCGGCATCGAAGCGGGACGGATCGGCGAAGACGATCCAAGCGTCGACCTCCTCCGCGCCCAACCCGCTTTCCATCTGCCAGAAGCCCGGGCCGGTCGATTCCTGCACCTGGAGCTGGGAAAGCTCGCAAACGCGCACTCTGGTCTGCGGCAAGCTCAAGAGCAGCAGGGAAAAACCGGCCTGGTTTTCCGCTTCGATCCCTGAACTGACCAACCCGCCGGCGGAACAACCCACCAGCAACGGCGCTTGGCCGTAGACGCGCAGCAGTTCCAGGAAATCCTCCAGATG
>CAXUFU010000202.1:4047-5636 GCA_964250275.1 uncultured Chthoniobacterales bacterium
CCCCTCAAACCCCCCCTAGGCGCGCTGAAAGCGCCCCACAAAACCACGACCGCGCAGGTCACCTCCGCCGCCAGTTCCGCACGCGCCTCGCGCGCTGCGCGGATGACGGCTTCCTCGGAAAACTCGGCAAGCACCAGGCGCGCGGCGGCACGGTTCGGCATTGCTTATACAAGCACCAACCCGGCGCGATTCGCAATCGATAACGCGGCAGAAGGCCCGGGAACTTTCCGTTCCCGCCCCAAGCGAGTATCAAGTGCTGTTCCGGCAACCTTTAATCGTGTTGGCCATCAGCATCGCGATGGTCATCGGGCCGACGCCTCCCGGCACCGGTGTAATGGCCCGGCACTTGGGCGCAACGCCGGCATAATCGACATCTCCGAGCAGCCGATAACCGCGCTTGGCGGACGCGTCCGGCACCTGGTTGATGCCGACATCGATCACCACCGTTCCGTCCCGAACGTCCTCCGCCGTGACGTAGCCGGGCCGGCCGATCGCCACCACCAGAATATCCGCCGCCCGCAAGAGATCCCGCAAATGGCGGCTGCGCGAATGCGCCACGGTCACCGTCGCGTCGCCGCCTCTTCCCTTCTGCATCATCAGCAGGGCGAACGGCTTGCCCACGAGCAAGCTGCGGCCGAGCATGACGACATGCGCGCCGGCGGTCTCGATGCCGCTCTCGATCAGCAGCCGCTGGCAACCCAGGGGCGTACAGGGCACAAAGCCGCTCGGATCGCCGATCGCCAGCTTGCCGACGTTTACCGGATGAAAGCCGTCGACGTCCTTGGCGGGATCAATGGCCAGGATAACGGCGCGTTCGTCTATCTGCGGCGCAGGCGGCGTCTGGAGTAGCATGCCGTGGACAGCGGGATCTGCGTTCAACTGGCGGACCACTTCGAGCAGCTCCGCCTGCGTGGTGGCGGCATCCAATTCCAGCTTGACCGAGTGCAGCCCCAGTTCGCGGCAGGTGCGATCCTTGGAACGCACATAAGCGCGCGAGGCCGGATCGTCTCCGACGAGCACGACGGCAAGCCCGGGAGTGCGCCCGGCGGCACGCAGATCCTCAATCTCTTTGCGGCACTCCAGGAGCACTCTGGCGGCGATGGCGGTGCCGTCGATGACGGTAGGGGAAGCGGACATAGTGGAGAGTGCCAAATTAGCGGCCGGCGGCGTGCTTGTCACTACGAGCGGACCTTTTTGCGCCACCGCGCAATCCAAAACCAAGGTAGGATGGCTCTCCTGAGCCGGTCCCTTGCTTTCTGGCCAGCCTGCCCGGAGACGGGTCGTGCTATGCACAGGCACGCTTCTTCCGGACAGTCAGGGACCGGGTCGGAGACCCATCCCTACCTTTTTTTTGGAACCGCTTCGCGGTGACCGTCGCGCAGCGACTCCAAAAATCCCAGGGTAGGGATGGCTCTCCTGAGCCGGTCCCTTGCTGTCTGGCCAGCCTGCCCGGAGACGGGTCGTGCTATAGACAGGCACGCTTCTTCCGGACAGTCAGGGACCGGGTCGGAGACCCATCCCTACCCGTTTTTGGAACCGCTTCGCGGTGACCGTCGCGCAGCGACTCCAAAAACCCAGGGGTAGGGATG
>CAXUFU010000203.1:0-5618 GCA_964250275.1 uncultured Chthoniobacterales bacterium
GTTGCCAGACAGCAAGGGACCGGGTCGGAGACCCATCCCTACCTCGGGTTAACGCGCAGCGGCGCTGCCGTGGCGGCGACGCTTGAGATGCAATTGGGCGGCCATCCGCGCCAAGGTCGCTTCCGCCATCGCCTGCTCCTCCGAACCCTGCGACGCTTCCTTGATCGCTACCTGCGCCCGTTCCATCGCGGCGCTGGCGGCGGCTTCGTCGATCGCTTTCTCCTCGATCGCCATGTCCGTCAAAATGGACACACGATCCGGCAGCACTTCCGCAAAGCCCGTGCCAGTCGCCAGAAAAGTCTCCTGGCCGCCGCGCAAGATGCGCAGCTCCCCGGGTTTGAGCAGCGCCATCAGCGGCGTGTGCAGCGGCAAAATGCCCAGCTCCCCGTCCGCGCCCGGCATCGTGACCATGTCCACCTCCTCGGAGAACGTCTTCGCTTCCGGGGTAACAATTTCCAATCTCAACGTAGGCATGGCGATGATGCGCGGCTAGCAACTCGGAAACTTTAGCTCTTGATCATCTCGATGCCGCCCTTCATGTAGAAGTTCGTTTCCGGCACGTCGTCGTGTTTGCCGTCGAGAATCTCCTTGAAGCCGCGGATCGTTTCCTTGAGCGGCACCTGCTCACCCTTGGTGCCGGTGAAGATTTCGGCCACCGTAAACGGCTGGCTCAAGAACCGCTGGATTTTCCGCGCCCGGAAAACCACCTGCTTATCCTCGGGCGACAACTCGTCCATGCCGAGGATGGCGATGATGTCCTGCAAATCCTTGTACTTCTGCAAGACGCGCTGCACGCCACGGGCCACGGCGTAATGCTCCTCGCCGACCACATCCGCCGCAAGCGCCTTGGAGGTCGACGCCAACGGATCGACCGCCGGATAAATGCCCAACTCCGCAATGGAGCGTTCGAGCACGATGGTCGAGTCCAGGTGCGCAAACGTGTTAGCCGGTGCCGGGTCAGTCAGATCGTCCGCCGGCACGTACACGGCCTGGAAACTCGTGATGCTGCCTTTGATCGTCGACGTGATCCGCTCCTGCAAATCGCCCATCTCCGCCGCCAGCGTCGGCTGGTAACCCACCGCCGACGGGGTCCGTCCGAGCAACGCGCTGACTTCGGCGCCCGCCTGCGAAAACCGGAAGATGTTGTCGATGAAAAGCAGCACGTCCTGGTTTTTCTCGTCGCGGAAATATTCCGCCATCGAGAGCGCCGAGAGCGCCACGCGCAAACGCGCACCGGGAGGCTCGTTCATCTGCCCGTAAACCAGCGCCACCTTGGACTTCGACAAGTCTTCCTGATCGATGACTTTCGACTCGCTCATCTCATGGTAGAGATCGTTCCCTTCGCGGGTGCGTTCCCCCACCCCGGCAAAGACCGAATAACCGCCGTGGACCTTGGCGATGTTATTGATCAACTCCATGATGATGACCGTCTTACCCACGCCGGCACCGCCGAAGGCTCCGACCTTACCTCCTTTGGTGAAGGGACAGATCAGGTCGATGACTTTGATGCCGGTCTCGAGCACCTGCGCTTTCGTGTCCTGATCGATCAATGACGGCGCCTTGCGGTGAATGGAGTAACGCTTGTCCGCGTTCACCGGCCCGCGGTTATCCACCGGATCGCCCGTGACGTTAAAGACGCGCCCCAGCACGCCTTCACCCACCGGTACAGAGATGGGTTCCTCCGTGTTCGTGACGCCCATGCCGCGCTTGAGCCCTTCGGTGGAGCTCATGGCGATCGCGCGCACGATGTGTTCGCCGAGATGCTGCTGCACTTCGAGCGTGAGATGGGTGTCGTCCTCGCCCACCTTGTAGTCCATCGTCAAGGCGTCATAGATCTTCGGCAGATTGCTCTTGGAGAAATCGACGTCAACGACGGGGCCGATCACTTGAATGACCGTGCCGGTGGTAGGTGCGGTGGCAGTTTCCATAAAGAGATTAGACAAAGATGGGGCTGGTAAGCGGCGCGAAGAAGGAATGCGAGGATTAACTCATCGCCATCTGCGCGGTGGTGATCTCCAGAAGCTCGGTGGTAATGGCGGCCTGGCGGACCTTGTTGTATTCCAGGGTCAAGTCCTTGATGATCTGCTTGGCGTTGTCCGTCGCGTTTTTCATCGCCACCATGCGCGCGCTGTGCTCGCTGGCGCGAGAATCCAACACCATCTGGTAAACCTGGAAGTGGACGTACTCCGGCAGAATGGCATCGAGCACTTCCGTTGAGCCAGGCTCGAAGATGTAGCCGAAACGGTTTTGCGGATTTTCGGCCGGATACTTCGCCACCGATTCCGTGGAAGTCGTTCCCACCGGCTGCCCGGTCGGATCCAGGCTGGACGGAGCGATCGGCAACAAGGTCTGCAGCGTCGGCCGCTGGGTCAGCGTGTTGACGAATTTCGTGTAAGCGACCGTGACCTTATCCACTTCTCCGGCCAGGAAACGATCCAGCGCGAAGCGGGACATTTGCCGCGACTGGGTCAGGGTCGGGTTATCCGGCAGCGCGAAATCCGCCAGCAGTTCCCGCTTGGTGCGGGCGACGTACTGCACGCCTTTGCGGCCCGTCACTGCAAAGGCGGTCGAGCCGGGATCGAGCTGGCTCGTTTCCCGAAAGAGATTCGAGTTCAAGGCGCCGCAAAGACCCTTGTCCGTGCTGATAAGCAGCACGAGTTCACGCTTACCCGCCCGCTCGACTAGCAGCGGATGACTATCTTTTTCGACCCGCTCGCGTAACGAGACCAGCACACGATTGAGCAAGCCAGAGTATTCACGGCCCGCCATGGCCGCTTGCTGGGCGCGCCGCATCTTCGACGCCGCCACCATCTGCATGGCTTTGGTAATCTGCTGGGTGTTCTTGACCGACTTAATGCGCCGGCGGATTTCGCGAGTATTAGCCAAGAGTAGTCAGGTAAGGGTTGGCCCAAAAACACCGCTCTAGCGGAACGTCTGTTTGAACTCTTCGACCGCCTGCTTGAGCGACGGCTCGTTGTCCTTGTCGAGCGCTTTCTTGTCCCGAATGGCCGTTAGGACCGAAGCTTTGCGCGTACTGAGATACTCTTGCAGCTTCCTTTGGAACTCTTTGACCCGATCCACCGGCACATCATCCAGAAACCCGTTCTGCATCGTCCAAAGCACCGCGACCTGTTCTTCGACCGGGATGGGACTGTACTGGTTCTGTTTGAAGAGCTCGACGATGCGTTGGCCGCGGTCCAACCGGGCTTTGGTCTGCGCATCCAGATCCGACCCGAATTGGGAGAACGCCGCCAACTCGCGGAACTGCGCAAGGTCGAGCTTAATCTTGCCGGCCACCTGCTTGATGGCCTTGATCTGCGCCGCCGAACCGACGCGGCTGACAGACAAACCCACCGAAATGGCCGGCCGGACGCCCTGGTAGAAGAGATCCGTCTCCAAATAAATCTGGCCGTCCGTGATCGAGATCACGTTCGTCGGAATATACGCGGAGACGTCGCCGGCCTGCGTCTCGATGATGGGCAAGGCCGTCAGTGACCCGCCGCCGTATTCCTCGCTGACGCGGGCGGAGCGCTCCAGCAGGCGCGAGTGCAAGTAAAACACGTCGCCCGGATAAGCCTCGCGGCCGGAAGGACGTTTGAGCACGAGCGACACCTGGCGATAAGCGACGGCATGCTTGCTCAGGTCGTCGAACACGATCAAAGCGTCCATGCCGTGGTCCATGTACCACTCGCCCATGGCCGCGCCCGCGAAAGGCGCAAGATACTGGTTGGCGGCGGTTTCCGAGGCCGGCGCCGAGACGATCGTCGTGTACGGCAGAGCGCCCGCCGCTTCCAAGATCGCCACCGCGCGCGCCACGTTGGCGTTTTTCTGGCCGATGGCCACGTAAATGGAATAGAGCGGCCGGAAAGTGCGATCGCCCGCCTTCTCGGAGGCGATGTTAATGCGCGCCTGGCTGATGATCGTGTCCAAGGCCACGGTCGTTTTACCGGTCGCGCGATCACCGATGATTAACTCGCGCTGACCGCGGCCGATCGGGATCATGGCGTCGATGGCCATGATGCCCGTTTGCACCGGCTGGCTGACACTGCGGCGCTTGATGATGCCGGGCGCCAAATGCTCGACCGGGTAAACCGCCTCCGCTTTGATCGGACCTTTGCCGTCGATGGGTTGGCCGATGGCGTTCACCACCCGGCCCAGCAACCCTTTGCCGACCGGCACGGACAGCAACTTGCCGGTCGTGTGCACTTCCGAGCCCTCGACGATGCCCTCATAATCGCCGAGCAGGATCGCGCCCACCTGGGTCTCCTCCAGATTGAGCGCCAGACCAACCACCCCGTTTGGGAACTCGATCATCTCGTTGAGCATCACGTCGCTCAAGCCCTCGATCGTGGCCACGCCATCTCCCACCTCGCTGACGGTCCCAACGTTGGAACGCGTCGTGTTGGTTTGGGAGCGAGAAATCTGGGACTCGATATCTTCAAGGATCGTGTTCATGACAATGGGCGAAACGAGAATCACGGGACAGCCTGAGACGGACTAAAATTGTTCCTGTAGACGGGCGAGCCGGCTGCGGACACTGCCATCGAGAACATCGCTGCCGACGCCGATGCGCATCCAGGCGATCAACTCGGGGTTGACCTTGAACTCGATCGTCAGGTCGTCGCCGTACTTTTGCTTCAAGCTGTCGACCACGCTTGAACTGGTGGCGTCGTTGAGTGAGCTCGCGCTTTCGATAACGGCGTGCCGCTTGTCAATCTCGAGGCGCAACAGCCGCTGGTAGGCTTCCAACGCACCGAGGTAATGGCGCGGCTTTTGGGCCAGGACGGTCTGGACAACGGCGTTGACTTTCGCGCGGTCGAGCCGGTTATCGGTCAAGCTGAGGCGAAAGAGCTGGCGCGAGAGTTGGCGCGCTTCCTTGGTGATTTTCATGAGACGGGACGGATCGGTTGCAGCAGGGGGGGGAGATGGGACGAAAACTAGTTGCGGGAGGGTGCAGAAATTTGCCGGGCAGTCTCTTCGTCGAGCCGGCTGCGATCTTCCGGAGTGAGGATTTTGCCGGTCACCCGGGTCGTCGTCTCGATGACGAGCCGGCCCAGCTCACGCTTGACCTCGTTGAGCACACGATCGTGCTCCTGCTCGGTCGCTTCGTGGGCGCGGGCGACGATGCGTTGCGCTTCTGCCGCGGCATCCTCCTGGCGGCGCTGGGCGAGCGCGTCGCTACTGGCGCGGGCGTCGTTGATCAGGCCTTGCGCCTGGGCATTGGCGCGGTCGAGGATTTCCTGGTATTTGCGCTCAGACTCGGCCAATTGGCGCTTGATGTTCTCCGCGTTTTCCTGCCCTTCGGCGATCCGCCGGCGCCGCTCTTCCAAAATCGCGATGATCGGCTTGAACGCGTAGCGCTGGAGAACAAAGAGCACCAGGACGAACGCCACGACCTGGGCGATAAACGCCGGCCAGACAACGCCGAAGTTGGTCAGGATCTCGCTCATGGGAAGGTAGAGGATGAAGACAAAGCCGCCGCGGCGCGTCAGATCGGCCGCGGCGACCCTGGGAAAACGGCTTTACTTGGAGAGGTAGAACACGATCAACGCATAAAACGCGATAGCTTCCGCCAACGCCCTTCCGATGATGCTGATGGTGAGGATTTGGCCGAAGGC
>CAXUFU010000204.1:0-1501 GCA_964250275.1 uncultured Chthoniobacterales bacterium
AATTCAAGAGCTGGACCAGCGTATCTCTCCGCGGCGCCAATGGTAGCCCATCAACGATTGTTTCAGCGCCGGATCTGCCGCCGGTTCATCGGTTTGGCGGCTGACGATTTCTCCTGGTTGCTCGCAGATGCCGTCCAGCAACTTACGGAACTGGCCCATCGTGTCGTTGTACTTGGCCAAGTCCCAGGTCGACTGCCCGTAGTCGAACTCCAGCCCGACGAGACTGCCTTGAGCAAAGGTGAACAAAGAGTTTTGCAGATTCGGCGCAATCAATCCTTGCACGGTCCAGGTTTCCAGCGGGCCGGTGGCCTTTTTGTTGGTGACTTGCGCCCCCACGCCCGCAATCAGGCTCGAGAGGCGCCGCTCGGTATCGCCCCAGACCAGGTTGAACGGCAGCGGAACAGTGTCCGGACGCGGCGGCGGATCCGGCCGCCGCTTGGGGTGCCGCAAGGCATCCGAACTCGGGGGCACCTTGGCGTCGACCTTGTTTGGGAACAGGCTCTTCTGCTGCGCCCGGGAACGCACCGCCGGCTGCCCCAGCCACAAGAGGCCCGCCAGCAGCCAGGCCGATAATCGCGGGCGGGTCATAACAACGAAGCCGGCGCGGACGCGGGCGGCTTTTAAGTCTTGGGCCGGACAGCAGCTTGCAGATGCAACTCGCGTAATTGCCGCGGCTCGACTTCGGCCGGTGACTGGCTCATTAGGTCCTGGCCGCGGTTGTTCTTCGGAAAAGCGATGACTTCCCGGATGCTCTCCTCCCCACACAGGAGCATCACCAGCCGGTCCAAGCCGAAGGCCAGCCCCCCGTGCGGCGGCGCGCCAAAACCAAACGCCTTGAGCAGATGGCCGAACTGCCGTTGCTGCTGTTCCGTGTTCACACCCAGGATGCTGAACATCCACGACTGCAAAGCGGGTTCATGGATGCGGATGCTGCCGCCGCCGATCTCGACGCCATTGAGCACCACGTCGTACGCCTCGGCCCGCGCCCGGCCGTATTCGCCGGAGGCGAGCAGCGGCAAATCCTCCGCCAGCGGCCGCGTGAAGGGATGGTGCACCGCGTCCCACTTGTTTTCCTCCGCGTTGAAGGCCAGCAACGGGAAATCGATCACCCACAGCAGATTCCAGGCGGTGCTGCCGGCCGTCAGCTTGAGGATCTCCGCCACGCGCAGGCGGATGCGGCCCAGCACCTCGCAAACCACCTCCCGCCGATCCGCCCCGAAGAGGATCAAATCGCCTTCCTCGATGTGCAGGCGCTCGCTGAGCGCGGCCTTTTCGGCGTCGGTGAAAAACTTGACGATGGGCGATTTCCACTCGCCGTGCTCGACCTTGATGAACGCCAGCCCCTTGGCGCCGTAGGACTGCGCCATCCTGGTCAGTTCTTCGATTTGGCCCGTCGTAATCGAAGCAAACGTTTTGGCGTTGATCGCCTTGACCACCCCGCCGCTCTCCAGCGCACCGCGGAAAACCTTGAACGCGCTCTGCGCGAACACGTCGCCGAGAT
>CAXUFU010000204.1:1511-5596 GCA_964250275.1 uncultured Chthoniobacterales bacterium
CTCGAGGCCGAAACGCGTGTCCGGCTTGTCGCTGCCGTACCGGTCCAAGGCAGCGGCGTACGTGAGGCGTGGGAACGGCGTCGGCACCTCGTGGCCGAGCGTCGCTTTGAAAACGGCTGCCAACAGGCCCTCGACCAGGGCGATAATGTCCTCCTGGCCCACGAAGCTGGCCTCGATGTCGATCTGCGTAAACTCCGGCTGGCGGTCCGCCCGCAAGTCCTCATCGCGGAAGCATTTGGCGATCTGGAAATACTTTTCGATGCCCGCCACCATCAAGAGCTGTTTGTACTGCTGCGGCGCCTGCGGCAGCGCGTAAAACTGGCCTGGCACCAGCCGGCTCGGCACCAGGAAATCCCGCGCGCCTTCCGGGGTGCTCTTCGAGAGGATCGGCGTCTCGATTTCCAGGTAACCGGCCTCGTCCAAATAGTCGCGGACGGTTTTGGTGATACGGTGGCGCAGGCGCAGATTGCGTGCGAGCCGGGCGCGGCGGAGATCGAGATAGCGGTAGGTCAGGCGGAGATCCTCATTGGCCACGTCGCTATCGAGCGGGAACGGCGGGACGTCCGCCTTGTTAAGGATGGTCAACTCATCGGCGACCACCTCGACAGCGCCCGTGGCGAGCTTCGGGTTTTCCGTGCCGGCCAGCCGCGCGACGACATGGCCGCGCACGGAGATCACGTCTTCGCCGCGCAACCCGTGCGCCTGGGCGGCCACGGCGGCGTTTTCCTCCGGCCGGAAGACGACCTGGGTGAGCCCGGCGCGGTCCCGCAGGTCGATGAAGGTGACGCCGCCGTGGTCCCGGCGGGAAGCGACCCAGCCGGCCAGCGTCACGGACGCGCCGGCGTCGTTCGCGCGGAGTTCGGCGCAGGAATGGGTACGGTAAACGGGGCTGGTCATGGACGGGCCTCCAGATTAGTGCGGGCAGCCGAGTCGGGCAACTGCGCTGTTGGCCGAAGCGAGAATCTAAAGGTTGGTGTCGAGGCCGGTCCCACTTAGGCTGAGAAGTGTGCTCCAAAATTTTCTCCGCAGCTGTTTGTACCCGGCTGTTCCAACCGTTGCCCGGGGGCGCTGTTCTCTGTCTCTATCTCTATGAGCAACCATCCTGAGTCGGCCCGCTATGAGGCCATGGCCTATCAACGCTGTGGCCGCAGCGGCCTGAAGCTGCCGCGCATATCGCTCGGCCTCTGGCACAACTTCGGCGAGCAGGATCGCTACAAGAACGCCCGCAAAATCGTCCGCCGCGCTTTCGACCTGGGCGTCACGCACTTCGATCTCGCCAACAACTACGGGCCGCCGCCCGGATCGGCCGAAGAAAACTTCGGCCACATCCTGCGCGAGGAACTCTGGTCGCACCGCGATGAACTGATCATCTCGACCAAAGCCGGCTACTTGATGTGGCCGGGGCCCTACGGCGAGTGGGGTTCGCGCAAGTACCTGCTGGCCAGCCTCGAGCAAAGCCTCGGCCGGCTGCGGCTGGATTACGTGGACATCTTTTACTCGCATCGCTTCGATCCCGAGACGCCGCTCGAGGAAACGATGGGCGCGCTGGCGCAGGCGGTGCGCCAGGGCAAAGCCTTGTACGCCGGCATCTCCAACTATAACCCCGAGCAAACACGCGAAGCTGCCCGTCTGCTGCGGGCCATGGGCGCGCCCTGCCTGATCCACCAGCCCGCCTATAACATGTTCAATCGCTGGATCGAAAACGGCCTGACCGCGGTCCTGGAGGAAGAGGGCATCGGCTGCATTGCTTTCTCACCGCTGGCGCAGGGGCAGCTAACCGACCGCTACCTGCAAGGGATCCCGGTCGATTCCCGTGCCGCGCGCGAGGCGTTTCTGAAATCAGCCAAGGTCGAGGAAAACTTGCCCATGGTGCGAGCCCTCGACGAGCTGGCCCGCAAGCGAGGCCAGCCGCTCGCGTCGCTGGCTTTGGCCTGGGTGTTGCGCCTGCCGGCGGTTACTTCCGCACTGATTGGCGCCAGCTCGGTGGAACAATTGGAAGCGAACCTCAAGGCGCTCGACCGGCTCGATTTTGCGCCGGAAGAATTGCAGGCCATCGACGCGATCTTGAAGCGGGAGTGAAGCCTCTTAGAAGAGGGAGCGGGCCTTTGAACGTTTTGTTCAAAGGCAGCGGATCTTTTAAAGTTCAGAGGGTTTTCTTTAAAGGCCTCTCGACTTTGCAAAGGTTTCTTTCCAAGCTTATTGAGCTTTGAAAGATTCCTGCCGTTTGTTTTCAAAGTCGGTTGTGCTTGCTAAGCATTCTTACAAAGTTTCCTCCCCTTTGAAAGATGAACCCTGCAAGCTTTAAAAGCCCAGCAGCCGGGAAAGTGGTCAAAACTGCTACCGGCTACCACGCTTTTATCCCTGCGACGCTCCCGCCGATCCTTGAGTTCGATGCTCGGTTCACGGTCGCCCTTTCCCGGGCGGATGCCGCTCTGAGCGAGCTCTCCGGTTTAGGAAGGGTTTTGTCCAACCCTCATCTTCTGATCTCCCCTTTGCTCCGGCGCGAGGCTGTACTCTCGAGTCGCATTGAAGGCACGCGCGCAAGCTTATCGGACCTCTTTGCCGACGAAGCCGAAGAGAACAACACCTCTAGTGATGCCGACATCCGGAAGGTGTCGAACTACGTCACGGCTTTGGAATATGGCATCGAGCGCGCAAAGACGTTGCCGATCTCGTTACGGCTCGTCACCGAACTGCACGGACTTCTCATGCAAGGCGTTCGAGGTGAGCACTCCACGCCCGGCGGATTTCGCCGCTCGCAAAACTGGATCGGCGCGGCCGGGAGCAACCCGTCAACGGCTGCCTATGTCCCGCCTCCAGTGGAAAACCTGATGGAACTGCTCGGGAATTGGGAGGTGTTTCTGCACGACCGCGAGGCATTGCCTGATCTGGTGGGATGCGCTCTGATGCACCAACAATTCGAGGCGATTCATCCGTTTCTGGACGGCAACGGACGGGTGGGACGCTTGCTCATCACCCTCTTCCTCATCGAGCGGGAGCGACTCTCCCAACCTTTGCTTTATCTATCTTCGTTCATCGAGGCACGCCGGCAGGAATATTATGATCTGCTGCAACGGGTGAGGACCGACGGCGATTGGCTGACTTGGATCCGCTGGTTCCTGAAGGGAGTGGAACTGACCGCGCGAGACGCTGCCCATCGCGCGGGGCGGTTGCTGGACTTGCGCGAGCAGTACCGGCAGCAATTGTCTGGCCGGTCCAGCGCCATCCGGTTGCTCGACCGCCTGTTCATCAATCCTTACATCACGATCTCACAAGCGGCAGGATACCTCGGAACGTCTCAGCCAACGGCGGCCAAAGCGATCACGGAGATGCAGAAGCAGCAGATCGTGGCCGAACATGGCGAACGCCGTTGGCGTCGGCTCTATTTGGCTCAACCCATCCTCGAGGTCCTGGAAGGTCCGATGGAGTGATCTGGGTGTGCCTTGCAGCAATAGCAGCGCACCGGTGAAGGGCGGCGCGAAAGCTGGCTTGGGAACGTAAATTGGGGCTGGGCGAGACGCCAAGGTGCGGGCCTCGTACTGGCCCACCGGCGGACAGCAAGGGACCGGGTCGGAGAGGCATCCCTGCCGTGTTTTGGATGCCGCTTCGCGGCGGCGGGATCCTACTGCGTGTACCGGTAGTCTACCAGCACGCCGGCGGCGTTGAAACGAAAGTAGGCCGTGCGCGGCTTGGCGTAATAGAACGGGATGAAGTACTTCGCCTCGTTAAAGAAGTAGTACCAGTTCGTGCCGGTCGGATCGCCCGTCTGATGATCCGGATCGCCGTAAAGCTTGCGCACCTGGTCCATCGACATGCCGCGGCGGGGCGGCACGATGGATGGTTCCGTATCCTCCGTCCGGGGAGAGGCAACGCCCGCAAAACGAAGGTCTCCTACCGGCGCTAGCCCGGAAGCGGCGCCGGCGGCAAAACTACCAACCGCGGCAAAAAGGAGGAGAAGAGACAGTTTTTTCATGGCCTTCAATGTTAGTCCCGAGATCACTTTCCGGTCTTGGCTGCCCCGCATGGATTCGAACCATGAAAAGAGGATCCAAAGACCTCTGTGATACCATTTCACCACAGGGCAA
>CAXUFU010000205.1:0-5592 GCA_964250275.1 uncultured Chthoniobacterales bacterium
GGATCGGTTTGCGAAAAGGCCCGGGTTCCGCTACAATCCCGCTATGTTGGCATTCGCAAAGCGACGGGGGTTCACGCTTATCGAAATGTGCGTGGCCATCTGCATCGCGTTGCTCTTGATGGCGGTGGCGCTGCCGAGTGTGACCGGCCAGATGGGGCGGCAGCGGCTGCAACAGGCGTTCGATCGCCTGGACAGCCTGGTCACGCAAGCGCAACGGCGCAGCGTGCAGGACGGCAAGGCTTACCTGCTGGTCTGGGACGAAGAAGGCGCCATCCGGCTCTACCCGGCGGATTGGACGGCCAAGGAACGCCGCGCCGGTCCCATTGCCGCGCTCATGCCCACTGCCGGCCGGGAACGTTACACGCTCGACCGGGAGTCCTCGCTGTCCCGGACGCCGGCCGCGAGTTGGATTTTCTGGCCGTCCGGGAATTGCGAACCCGTGAACATCGACTTTGTCGGCCCGGGCGGCACCTGGACCGCGCAGTATAACCCGCTGTCCGCTCGCGGGACGCTGACGCGTTTTATCGTGCGATGAATATCCCGCGTCTACCTTTGCGCCGAGATGCCCGCGGCGGTTTCATGCTGCTGGAGGTGGTTGTCGCGGTGGCGATTTTCACTCTGGGTGTGCTGGCACTGGGCCGGTGCATGAGCAACTGCCTGGATACGCAGAGCATCATCGCGCAGGAGGAACGCGCTCGCTTGGCCCTGGAGAATACCATGGTCGAGGTGCAGGCGAATCCCTCGCTGCCGGATGAAAGAAGCAGCAAAAAGCTCGACGGCATGTTCCAGGGCATCACGCTGGTCGAACAGCGCCGCACGCTGAATCTCACCAACGAAAAGAACATCGGCATGCCGAACTTGCACGAGATCACGCTGACCGCGCGTTGGAGCTCTCGCCTGGGTGGGGTGCAGACCCGGTCGGTCACCTTCAACCTGTTGCGCGGACGCGGCTGAGCGATGTCCCCGGCGCGCATGATTTCCCGCTTCGCCCTCGCTGACCGCCGCGGCCAGCCTGCGCCAGCCAAGCGCGGTGTGGTCACCTCTCTGCCGGTCGCGGCGGGATTTACCCTGCTCGAGTTGATGCTGGCGGTGGCCATCCTCGTCATCATCACCGTGGTCGTCTCGGAATTCACGAGCCTGACGCTGCAATCGGCGGAAATGTCGTCGCGTGGCACCGAGGAAGGCCTCGAGTGCAACGGCCTGCGCCACTTGCTGGCGGCGGAGTTTTCGGCGTTGCCAGCCAGCCAGGACAGCGCCCTGATCGGCATGAACATCAAAAGCCATGGCCAGCGGCGCGACGCCATGCAAATCATCTGTCCCTCCGGCAACGGGTTGCTGACGCCCGATGCCAAGGGTTATTACCAGATCACCCTGGTCTTGCGGGAGATCCCCCGCGGCAGCGGCAAAATGGTCCTGGGTCTGGAACGCGAGCCATGGGTCGATGACGCGGACGACGACGACGACGACAACGACGGCACCGCCACCGTCAAAAACGGCAAACTGACGAACGTGGCGGAGAAGCTGCCCTCGGACTGGATCCCGTTGTTGCCGGACGTGCAGCAACTCGAGATCGCCTATTTCGACGCGCGGCTCAACGCCTGGGTAGATCGTTGGACCGACTCAGTGATGCTGCCCAATCTGGTACGCGTGCGGCTGACCATGGGACAGGGCCAGGCGCCTTACGAGATCGTCGAACGGGTACCCAACGGCGGGCTCAAACGCGTGGCTCCGGACGTTGATCTGCCGAATGTGAACACCAACGGCGCGGCGACGTCAAACAACGGCACGAACGTCAACGCGCCAGCCGGGCCCGGCTCTGCCACGATCGTGCGCTAGCGCGCCTCATTCCCTCCCTTTCAAGCCATGCGCCTCTCGTTTTTGCCCTTTACTCCCCGGCTGCGCCGCGGTCGCCGGGCGGCCGTGGCGCTCGTGATGGTGCTCTGCGCTTTGTTCCTGCTCAGCATGGTGATCTTTGGGCTGGCGCAGCACCTGGACCAGCAAACGTACCTGATCGGCAACGAAGGGCAGGCGCTCGACGCCAAGGCTCTGGCGTTTTCCGGCTTGGAAGTGGCGCTCCATCCGCTGGCCAGCGCGCAAACTCCGGCGCTCCACCGGCAGGTCGATCGCACCCACAGTTACAATGCCCGCATCGTCGGCGAGGGCGGCAAGCTCAACCTGAACTGGCTGCTGGCGGGCGATGACCCGCGCAAGATCACGTTGTTGAAACGTTACTTCGAGCTGCGCGGGCTCAACTTCCAACAACGCGAGATCCTGGCCGATTGCATGCTCGATTGGATCACGCCCGGCGATACCACCCACCTCAACGGCAGCAAAGTCGGTCTCGACGGCCTGCCCGTCCCCGGCCGCCCGTTCCAGGATCTGGCGGAAATCAAACGCATCGTCGGCAGCGAGCCCTTGACCAGCTTGTCGGGCTGGAATCGTGATTTCACGCTGCTGAGCAAAGGACAGATCGACCTGCAATGGGCCAGCGAAGACGTGGTCGGTTCGCTGCCCGGCGTCGGCTCGTTGCAGGCGCACGGTTTCGTCCAGGCGCGCCGCGGCGAAGATGGGCTGGATGGCACGGCGGACGATCTCGTGTTGGCCAACGGACCCAACGCGCAGCTCGTGCCCGGTATGCTGGGGCTTTCGCCGGAATCCTACCAGGCGATCCAGGACATGCTCAGTTTCCAGGATACCACGGTCCGCATCATCAGCGTGGGCAAGGCGAATAACGTCACGCGCACGTTTGAAGTTGTCGCGCGCAAGGACGGCATGCAACCTCAGATCCTCCAGTGGAACGAAACGTGATGCACCGGCGCCCCGGACGCGCCATCATGCCCCCCCCAGGCGCCGGCTCCGAGACGGCCGTGTTGCTGCCGGGCGCGGGCTCTGGCGAATGGGAACTGTTGCGCCGCAAGGAAACGCCTGATTTCGGCGGGAAAGCCGGGATGAGCGAGCAGGTCTTCGCCAGCCTGGAGGCGGCGGCCCGGGAACTGGTGCCGGGAGAGCCTTTTGTGATGGAGGTGCCTCTGGAGCTGGGTTTGATCCAGCGTTTCGTCCTGCCTGTGGCCGAGCCCGCTGAAGTCGAGGAAATGGCCCGGCTCCAGCTCGAGAAAATTTTGCCTTACGCGGCCGAGACGGTGGGCCTGGCTTTCGCCGAGGTGGCGCGCGGGGAGAGCGAAGTCGTGCTGGCCGTCGAAGCCGTGCATCACGACCGGCTGGTCATGCTTTGCGAGCCTTTGACTTCACGGGGCTGCTGGCCTGCCCGGGTGCTTTTTCATTCTCGCGCTGTGGCCGCGGCGGTTGGGGACACAGCCGCGTTTATCTGCGGGGAGTCCGGCCGGTTTGTGCTGGGCATCGCTGAAAATGGGTGCCTGTCGTTCGCCCAGGCGCTCAGCGGCGCGGGTCCGGCGGAGATCGCGGCGGAGTTGCCGGCCGTGTTGCTGGGCGCGGAACTCGAAGGTTTGCCGACGAATTTTTCCGTCGTGCGGCTTGACGCCCGCTGCGAGGAGTCGCGCGCCGCGTTGGAAGTCTCGCTCGGCATGCCGGTGGAGATGTTCGACGCCGCGGCGGCAGCCGTGCCCGCGGCGGCCGCGGTCCGGGGCGATCTTTCGCCGCCCAGTTGGCGGACCGAGCGCCTGCGCGTGGAAAAGCTGGCGCGGCTGAAACGCCGCGTTGTCACCGGCGCGGCCGTTTATGTGGGCCTGCTGGCGCTGTGGGCGCTGGCGTTGGCGGGGCTGAAGCTGCGGCTGATGTGGATCGAATCGCGGCTGGCCGCCGTGCAGCCGGCCTCGAACGCCGTCCAGGCGGGCAACCTGCGTTGGAAACATCTTGGGCCCGCCATCGATCCCACCCGCTACGCCATCGAAACGCTGTTGCAGGTCTACGAATGTCTGCCGCCGGGCGACCTCATCCGTCTCACCAATTACAACGCTTCCCTGACCGGACTCACCATCCAGGGAGAAGCGCCTTCGCCGGCGGCGGCGGTTGAGTTCACCGAAAAACTCAAGGTCCAGCCCGGCCTGCGCAGGTTCCACCTCAAAGCCAGTCCGCCGGCCATTCTCCCGAACGGGCATGGCAGCTTCCGGGTCGAAGGCGCTTTATAGTTCACCCGCATGGCCTCCGCGGAACTCATCCCGTTTCCTTTTTACCAGCGGCTTTCGCCCCGGGAACGGACGCTCTTGCTGGCGGTGGCGGCGACGGTTTTCGTCTTGGCCAACTTGATCGCGTTGAGCGCGCTGGCCGGCACCTTCGGTGAGTTGCGGCGGGAGTGCGCGGCGGAAGCCAGTAACCTGCAAGTGCAGCAGCTTTTTGCCAGCGACCAGCCGATTGTGGCGCAACGCATGCAGTGGTTGCGGGCCAAACAACCGGTGCTCGCCAGCCGCGACCGCGCCGGCACCGCGTTGTTGGAGCAAGTCCAGCAAATGGCACGGGGCAGCGGGGTGATTGTCACGAGTCCGCTCATCAAGCCCGTGCCGCCCGCCTCTGCGGACACGGGTGCGGCTAGCGCGGATTACCAGGCCGTCACCGTAGAACTGGAGACGCAAAGCGACTGGGCGGGAATCAAAAAATTCATCCAGGCGCTGCAGCAGCCGGAGAACTTCCTGGTCTTCGATTTGGCGACTTTGCGCAGCGATACCGACCCCGCCGTCATCCGCGGACGGTTTCAGATTTCAAAGTGGTATGCGCCCGCTCACTGAGATAGGGTGGGCGGTGATGAACCGCCCTGCGCCCGCCCGCGAGATGTCGCCCGCGCTGGGCCACGCAGCCGTGCCCCGCACGAAGGCAGGCACCACAGGCAGGACGCCTTTTTTACGCGGAAGTAAAGGGACCGTCGGTGTCGCTACCGCTGCTCTTTTGCTGATCTTCTGCCTGGGAATTGGAAACGAAGCGCAGGCTGATGACATTTTGCCCAAGCCGTTCCCCGCCAGCCGCTACGAGAAGATGAGCGCCCGCTCGCCGTTCTCGCCTCCGACCGTCGCGGCTTTTGTGCCCGCCGCCCCGCAGGTGCCGACGGTCTCATGGTCGGACAAGCTCGCGGTCACCGCGCTGATGGAGCAGGGCGGCAAATACTTCGCGACGGTCGTGGACCGGGACTCCTCCCAGCACTTTCTCATCAGCTCGGACACGGAGAACAACGACCACGACCGGATGATGCTCTCGAGCGTGCAATGGGCTGCCAAGATCAATCAGACGCGCATCACGATTCGCAAGGGCACCGAGTTCGGCCAGGTCGCTTTCGATCCCAGCGCCGCGGTGAGCACCGCTTCGCCCGCGGTACCGGGAGCGATACCTGGCGCGTTTCCCAGATTGGGCGCTGGCCCTACGTTGCCGGGCGCGCGGCCCTTTAATCCGCCGCCTGGTGCCAATGGTGGCCCTCGCCCGACGCAGCCGGCGCCGGCGGTCATTCGGCGCGGGCCGATCAGCGCGGCCCCGGTGACTCCGAACGCCGGTCGCTCGGCTCTCAACCGGGCGACTCCCCAAACTCCCGCGGACGACGACGACGACGACGACCAGTAATCGTGCGCGGAGTAAACGGTCGTGCGGTGGTGCAAGCTATAGCTGGAAGCCGCCCGCGTAGCGGCCTCCAAA
>CAXUFU010000206.1:0-5590 GCA_964250275.1 uncultured Chthoniobacterales bacterium
AGCTGGGTAAGGTGGGGTCGGGGGGCGCTGCGCTGAGGCGGGCGGAGCGCCCCGGGCGCATCCTCCAGCCAGCAGCAAAAGCGCTCATGGTTTGTCCGGGATACTGGAGGGCGGCGTGGAGGTGACCGTGTGCGGGTCCAGCGGCACGGGGGTCGAGTGGTCCGGCTGGGAGGAACTGGACTCGCCGTCGGGTTGGGGCGGCAGGATGAGCTTCGGCTGGCCAACAATCTTGACCTCCACCTGCTGGCCGGGGTGCACCTGCGAGCGGTTGCCGATCATCACCAGGTCGCCTTCCTGGAGACCGCTCGTGACCTGGAACTTGTCCGGCATTTCGACGCCGAGCGTCACCGGCCGGTCCTCGATTTTACCGCTGGAGTCGACGAGGTAGACGGTGGGATTTTTCGGGTCGCTGAGCGCTTCGGTCGGGATGGCCAGAGCGTTGGGGCGTTTGGCGTACTGGAAAAGCACCACGGCGTACATCCCGGGAACGATCTCGAGATCGGGATTTTCGATCTCGATTTCGGTGTTCATCGTCCGGGTCTGATCGTTCACCTGGTTCTGGAACCGGGTGATCTTGCCGGTGAACACCTTGCCGTGCAGCGACTCGACTTTCACGTTGACCGGGACGCCCACGTGCACGTCCTGGACGAAGTCGACCGAAACAGGGAAATCCAGCCGCAGATGATAATTATCGGAGACTTGCAGGAGTTCCGGGGAACGATCGGAGCTGGTGCCCGCCTGCACGAGCGCGCCGGGATCGACCGAGCGCTGGGTAATCACCCCGTCGAACGGCGCGACGATGTTCGTGTAACTCACGCGGGTCGCGAGTTCCGCGACCCTGGCCTTGGCGGCGGCCACCGCGGCGGCGGCGTTGGCGTCCTTGGAGCGGGCGGTGTCGAGATCCTGTTGGGCAACGAGCTTCGGGTGCTCCTGGTCGACCTGGAGCAAGCGGGTGTAGAGCAGGTGTTCGTTGTTGTAACTCGCCTCCGCCTGCTGCTGGTTGGCCTGCGCGTTGTTGAGTTCGTCCTGGAGTTCCGGGACGTTGAGCGTGGCAAGCACCTGGCCTTGTTTGACCTTGTCGCCGAAGTCCACCAGCATCTTGGACACGTAGCCCGTCACGATAGCGTGCAGTTGCGACTGCACGTAAGGGCGGAACTCGGCCGGGATCGGCACCTCATTGTACATGTCCTGGCGCACGACCTTCGCCACGCCCACCGTGACCGCCTGATGGTTGGCGGGCTGCCCGTTGCCTCCTGGCTTGAAGAAAAGGAAATAAACCGCCGCTCCCAGGAGCAGCAGCGCGCAAAGCACCCAGAGCCACGTTCTCCCACCGGCACGCCGCGCGCCGGAAGTGTCGGTGCGAGGACGAAGGCTCGGCACGGCGGTAGTGGCAGCACCTTCGCTACGCATCGCCTGGACGCCGTCCGCGCCGTTCTGTTCCGGCGGCGCCACGCCCGCATTCCTGGGTTCGAGATTCTCGCTTTCCATGCTTGCACTCCGGTTGGCCACGTCTCTCACGGCTTGCAGCTTGGCAGGCTGCCGGTCACCTGAGCCGTTTCCGCCACCCTCAGGAAGGGGCCGCCCCCGGGAGTTGAGGCGCGCGCGCCGGTCGCGGCGAGTGTTCTCGATGCCGAGGAGGCGGGGGCGAGCAACGGCTCCGGCCTGGCCACGGCCGCATGAGCAGATTTGGTCCTCGCCGCGGACATCACCAGGGGGAGGCGCACCGTGATGCGGCAGCCTCCTTGGGGCCGATTGGCCGCTTCCACCGTGCCGCCGTGCGCCAGACAAATGGAACGCACGATGGAGAGCCCGAGGCCCGCGCCACTCACGCTGTGGGTGCGGACCGAATCGGCGCGGAAGAAGCGGTCGAAAATCTGCGGCAGCGCCTGGACCGGAATGCCCGGCCCACGGTCGGAGACCTCCAAAACGGCTTGCCCGTCCGCGGCGCCGGAAGCGAGGATGATCTCGCCGCCGTCGGGGCTGTACTTGATGGCGTTATCGAGCAGGTTGACGATGACCTGTTTGAGCCGGAAGCGGTCGCCTGCCACCTGAATGGGTTCGCGGGCCTCGAGTTGCACGGTGATATGCTTTTCTTCGGCCAGGAGCGCCATTTGCTCGGCCGTCGTTGAGACGAGATCGGAGAGGTCCAAGTGGGTGACTTCCATCAGGGCCTCGCCTGCCTCGAGCCGGGAGATGGCGAAGAGCCCCTCCACCGTGCGGGCGAGGTGCTCGGTCTCTTCGAGCACGCTGGCGATTTTCTCCCCGACCCCGCTGGCCAGCGTCGTCTCCTGGCTGACCGACTCCAGCTCCATGCGCATGATGGTCAACGGCGTGCGCAGCTCGTGCGACGCGTCCGCCGTGAAGCGCCGGGAGTGCTGGAAGGCCTCATCCAGCCGGCCGATCATCTGGTTGAGAACGACCGAGAGATGTTCGAGCTCGTCTCCCGTGTGCACGACCGGCAGGCGCCGCCCGAGACTGTACGAAGTGATCTCCCGCGCGGCATCGATGATCTCGCGGACAGGCCGCAGCGCGCGCCGGACCAGGACCGCGCCGCCGGCGGCCGTCACCAACAACATCAAGGGCAAGCCAAACCCGAGCATGAGCAGAAAGTCCCGCAACACGCCGGTGCTCGGCAGCCGCGATGCTCCGCAATCGATCAGGTAACGCCCGGCCGGGGCGTCGGCGAACGTCCGCACCAGCAAGAGGTTGCCGAGGGTGAGGGAACGTCCGGCGTCGAGGGCAGCCACCGCTGGCGCGGCCAGCGCGGCGGCAGCGGCCGGACGAAAGCTGCGGTCCGTCGGCTCGCCGGAAACATACAACGTGGAGCCGTCCGGCCGCAGAATCCGGATGAAGCGATCGTTTTGCTCCGGCGCATAGCTGGTCTTGAGCAATTCGATCGTGAATGCCTCGCCTTCCTGGTGGCAGTGAGCCGTGACGATGGCGGCAACCTGGTGCGCGCGCCGCCGCAGGGTGTCGGTCTGCGACACGGACAGGTAGTAGCTCAACCCAAAGTAGGTGTAGAGCCCGAACCCGACGCAGACGAGCAACGATACCCCGGCATACCAGGCGCCGAGCCGGAAAGTAATGGAAGGCGACTTCATAGCTCCTCTTCGCTCAGGTAGTAGCCGACGCTGCGCACCGTGTGGATGAGCCGCTGCTTGAAAGGTTCGTCGATTTTGGCGCGCAGTTGGCGCACGTACACGTCGACGATATTGGTCAGCCCCTCGAAGCTCTGGTCCCAGACGTGTTCGATGATCATCGAGCGGGAGAGCACCCGGCCTTTGTTGAGCGCCAGATACTCGGCCAGCGAATATTCCTTGCTCGTCAGCTTGATGTTGGTGCCGTTGCGCCGGACCTGATGGCCGATGCGGTCGATGACCAGGTCCGCGATCCGGATCACGCTCGCGCGTGTGACCGGCCCGCGGCGCAGCAGCGCTTTGACCCGCACGGCGAGTTCCGCAAAGGCAAAGGGTTTGGTCAGGTAATCGTCGGCGCCGGCCTCGAAGTTGGCGATCTTATCGGCAACGGCATCGCGCGCGGTGAGCACCAGGACAGGCACCTCGGCGTTTTGCCGGCGCAGGCGCTGGAGCAGCTCGGTGCCGCTGATCCCGGGCAGCATCAGGTCGAGAATCACCAGGTCGTAGGCAACGGCACAGGCGCTCGCCAGCCCTTCCACGCCATCGCTCGCCGTGTCGACGGCCATGTGCTCGGCTTCCAATCCGCGAGCCACGGCGTTGGAGACCTTCTCGTCGTCTTCAATGAGTAAGATGCGCATCGTCAACGGGAACAAGGTGGCAGGTGAAAATGAGGATCCGATGAAGGGGAAATTAAATTTTCCTCAGCAGAAGCCGGGTCCTGAGCGGCTGCCCCAAAGATTTTTGCAGAAAAGCATTGTCTACTAACCTGGTAGCTTTTAAGAAGCTTCATTAAAAAATCTTAATACTCCTGCGACCCGATGATCAACCGTTCGTCCATCTCAACTCCGTCTGCTGTGCACCGCTCCTGGCTTGCGCTCGCCGTTGCTGTTCTCGCCTCCTTGGCCGGTGCTGGCTGGCTCGCTCCCGCGACCCGCGCCGCCGATCCTTACAACGCGAACTTGGAAGCGCGCATCGAAGCCCTGGAGAAGGAGCTCAATGTCATGGAGGGCGACTCTAAGGGGAAAAACGTCGACGCCGAAACGGTGCCCACGTTTCTGAGCGCCGCCGGTTCCAACGTGCAGCAACTCACCATCTCGGGCGACCTGCGTTTCCGGTACAACTACCAAAATGAGAATTTCCAGTATCCGACCGCCGGCAACGATCAGCAAACCAGCCGCTATCTTTTTCGCCTGCGGATCAACCTAGCCTATACGCTCAACGACAACTTCTTCGTCGGTCTCGGTGTCACCACCAACGGGGCGGCCGATTCCGGCAATCAGGACATCACCGAGGGCTTTGACGATTACGGCATTTACCTGCATCAATTCATGCTGGGATATAAAGCCGCCGACTTCCTGACGGTGCAGATCGGCAAGATCTTCGCCCCGTTCTACAACAACAGCGATACGCTATTAAACTGGGCCAACGTCAATCCCACGGGCCTGACCGAGAAACTGAATTTCGACCTGGCTGCGCGGCTCACGCTCCAGGCCAACTTCGGCCAATACATCTTCTACGATAATCCGGAAAGCAATTTCGCCGCGACCACGGTGACTCTGGCTAATGGCGTCAAGGAAACCGTTTATTCGGTGAACCCGTCCAACGTTCAACCCCAGGACCAGGCCGAAGACGCCATCCTGCTCTACCAAGACGCCCTCCTGACCTACAAGCCCAGCGACCTGGTCACCGTGCTGCTCTCACCGGCGTTCTACTTCTTCGCGCAGCATGGTTCGGTCGGCCTGAGCGGCAATGCGGTCGGGCCTTCGGGCCGCAGCAACCCGAACTCGGTGAACACCTTGAATCCGCTTGCGCCCTCCCAGGGCGCGCTGCTCGGCACGGCGGATTTCGATAGCAACGACGCGACGCGCTGCCTCTACGTCGGGTTCTTCGATGGCGACGTGCAGTTCCCCGTTGGCCCGATCAAGGGCAAGTTCTACTGGGATTTTGCCTACAATTTCGAGGGCGGCCAGCGGGACAACCAGATCCTGGAGCTGGAAGAAAATTCCTTCCACGATAAGGATGCCTGGATTGCGGGCTTTCAACTTGGTGAACCCAAGCGCAAAGGGGACTGGTACATCCAAGGGGAGTACGCGCAGGTAGGCGTCGGGTCCATCGACCCCAACCTGAACGATACGAACTTCGGCCTTAGCCGGCTGAACGTCCAAGGGTATCGCGTGGCGGTCGGGTACAATCTGGAGTCGTGGCTGCGGGCGGAGGTCTGGTACTACGGCACCTGGAACCTGGACAAGAACTTGCACAGCCTGAACGGAGAGCGCTTGAATAGCTCGGATATCCGCAGCTTCTACGACGAGAACTCCGCGCAGAACCTCATCGTGCAGTTGATGGCCGCCTTCTAGACTAAGGCGGGAAGCCCCGACCGAAGGCACAAAGATAGCGCGTCTTTCCGGTTTTAGGGCGGGCGCCCCGCCTGCCGGGATGGCGCGGTCCCGGCA
>CAXUFU010000207.1:0-5566 GCA_964250275.1 uncultured Chthoniobacterales bacterium
GCCCCTGGATCCTGCGGAACGCGCTAGTTTTTCACCGGCCGCAACTGTTGCCGCCGCTGGATTTCAGCGAGCCGGGAGTGTTTTCGCCCCTCGGCTATTGCGCCTGGTTCGGGACCTGGTCGGACGACGAGAATGAACTTCCCGTGCTGTACTGGACGCTCGGTCCGGATCAGCCCATGAACTTCGCGGATGTGCCCGCCCGGGCGTTCGACAACGCGGACGAGCAAAAACGCGTCCAGGCGCTCTTCGCGGCATACAACAGCCACCAACCACCGGCCATGATGACGCCGGACATCGACGCGCAATTCGCGCAACTGGCGCGCGAGCGTTCGGCGCGTGATCCGCTCCGCACGGCTCTATGGCTGCCGCTGCGCCGCGCGTGGAACCTGTGGTTCTGCACGCATTCCCAGTACTACGATTGCGAAGGCCACTTGTTCCCCTTGGATCAAACGGATAATGACGGCTCCTATCAGTTTGGCTGGCTGCTTTTTTTCGCGGGCGCGACTGCGTTCTATACCATCCTGGGCGGCGCGGGAGCCGCGGTGCTGTGGAGCGCCGGCGGGGAGGGCCGCCGCTGGGTCGGCCTGCTGGTGCTCCTGGTGGGCCTGCGGCTGGCGCTGCTCGTCCGGCTGGAGCACACCGAGCCGCGGTACGTGGTCGAGTTTTTCCCGCTGCTGTGCGTTCTCGGCGGCTTGGCCGTGGCGCGGCTCCCCGCGTGGAAACGGGAACCTTTCCCGCCAAACCGGTTGCGCTGGTGGCCTGACCTCGCGCACAATGAATATGCCCGCGGCAAAACGCGTCACTGATTTCGTGCGCGTGACCCTCGAGTTCTGTCTGCCGAAAGCATGAGCCGTCCTTCCCCCGATAAGTTCGTTTTCCTGGATCTGGGCGGCAAGCGTTGGCCGCGCACCCGGCGGCTCGTGGTGCTGTCGGGACTCCTGTTGTTCGTGGCGGCGGTGTTCTTCGTCCAGTCGCTGCTCATCCCGCCGCCACTGGTGCTGCCGCTCAAGCTCAAAAAGCTCAAGGAGCAACTCAAAGCCTTGCAGAAGCAAGGCCCCATCGCTCCGAACACGGCGGCGGCCAACGCGGCCGCGGTACGCAATTTTTACCTGAGCGCGGCCGGCCAGGATCGGCTCAAGTCACTGCGCGATCAGTTGGCGGCCAAGCCGGCCCGGCCCGTCAAGGCCCCCGGCCATATCCGGCTCGGGTTTACGGCGGCCTGGGACCCGAGCAGTTATGATTCGCTGGTGGCGCACGCGGACAAGATTACCCATGTCTGTCCGGAATGGTTCACCTTGACCGGTTCCGATGGGACTTTCGCCGGCGAAAACGACGTGCAGCTTTTGCAGTTCCTCGCGGCCAACAAGCGGCTGATCCTGTTGCCCTTGATGAGCAATCTTTCCGGCGACACCCGCGTGCCGGAGGCGGTCGAAAACCTGGCGCACGGTCCGGCCGCGGCCCAGCAGCGTTTCATCGACGGCCTGAAGCATCAACTGAGCGATATTCACGCCGGCGGCGTCCTGATCGACTGGGAAGGCATCGACGCCGCGTACGCGAAAGACCTGACCGCTTTTTTGGTCAAGGTAGCCGATGGCTTGCACGACGCGAACCTCGAGCTCTGGCTGGAGATCCCCGTCGGCGAGGAGCGCCACGTCTATGATATCGAGACGCTCTCCGACAGCGTGGATTACTTCGTGGCCACCCTGCACGATCAGGTCTCCGAAGACGACACGCCCGGTCCCGTGGCGGCGCAAAACTGGTTCCGCAGTTGGCTCGACGCGGTCGCCAGCTATGGCGATCCGGGCCAATGGATCATCTCGATCGGCAATTACGGCTACGACTGGGAGCAAGACACCACCCCCGGCAGCCGCACCGGCTGGAAAAAGGCGGATACGATCAGCTTCGCCGATGCCATGAGCCGTGCGGCTTATGCGGGCGAGGGTAACACGGAGAGCGGTTCGCCGGAGTATATCCCGTCGTTCGATTACACGTTGGCGGGCGTCGATCACGAGGTCTGGTTCCTGGACGCCGTCAGTTTCCTCAATCAGGCGCGCGACGCCCACGCCAAGGGCTTTGACGGCCTCGCGATCAGCCGCCTGGGGACGGAGGATCCGCAGCTCTGGACGGCGCTCGACATGATCTCCGCGCCGCAGTTTACCAAGGCCGACCTGGCCCAGTTGCAGATCCTCAAAACCGGCAACGCCATCACCAACATCGGCGAAGGCGAGATCGTGACCGCCGACATCTCGCCCGCGGAAGGCAAGCGCAAGATCGAGCTGGAACCAAAAACCGGGCTGCTGACCACCGAGTACGATAAGTTCCCGCAGTACCCGACGCTGTACCACCAGGGGGCCGGGGGCGAACACGACGTGGCCATCACTTTCGATGACGGCCCGGACCCCACCTGGACGCCCCAGATCCTGGACATCCTCAAGCAGAAGAAAGCGCCGGCGGCCTTCTTCATCCTGGGTCAGCAAGCCGAGAACTATCCTGGCATCGTCCGGCGGATCGTCGCCGAAGGCCATGAGTTCGGCAGCCACACGTACACGCACGTGAATCTGTCGCTCGTCGGCGAGCAGCGGGAACGCATTGAGCTCGACGCCACGCAGCGCTTGCTCCAGGCCATCACGGGCCGGTCGACCACCCTCTTCCGGCCTCCCTATGAGGCGGACTCGCGGCCGGATCAACTTTCGGAGGTCACGCCGCTGATCATCTCCCAGGATCTCGATTACCTGACCGTGATGGAAAACATCGACGCCGAAGATTGGGCGCGGCCGGGGGCGGACGTGATCCTCCA
This sequence comes from uncultured Chthoniobacterales bacterium, assembly GCA_964250275.1. GTDB lineage: Bacteria > Verrucomicrobiota > Verrucomicrobiia > Chthoniobacterales > SZAS-18 > CAXUFU01. Next base: position 2,798 of record CAXUFU010000207.1, read on the forward strand.
GCGCATCAAACAACAACGGCGCAACGGCAGCATCATCCTGCTCCATGACGCCGGCGGCGACCGTTCGCAGACCGTCGAAGCGCTGCCGAAGATCATCGATTACCTGCGCGCGCGGGGCGATCGGATCGTCTCGTTGAGCCAGCTCTTGGGCACGACCCGTGATGCGCTCAACCCGCCGCTCTTGAGCGGCGATCGGTCGCTGGCGCGGCTGGCCAGCAGTTTCGGTTTCCGTTTCCTGCACGCGGCGTTCGGGTTTCTGTGGGCGTTCATGATCGTGGCGACGGGATTGATCGTGCTGCGGACGCTGCTGATCATTGCCCTGGCCCTGCGGCAGCGGAGCCGCACGGCGAAGAAGCCGGCAGCACTGGCGGGCGGAGCGGCGGCGGCCGGAATCAGCGTGATCATCGCGGCTTACAACGAAGAGAAGGTCATTGCCACGACGCTGGCCTCGGTCTTAAGCACGGATTATACGGGGCCGCTCGAGGTCATCGTCATCGACGACGGCTCGAAAGACGACACCCGGGCGGTGGTCGACCGGGTGGCGGAAGCCGACCCGCGAGTGAGCGTCTTTTCGCAGCCGAATGCCGGCAAGAGCGAGGCCTTGCGCCGCGGGGTGGAATTGGCGGAGTACGACGCGCTGGTCTTCCTGGACGCCGACACGCAGTTCCAGCCGGATACGCTCGGGGCGCTGGTCGCGCCGCTGGCTGACCCGCAGGTGGGCGCCGTCTCCGGGCACGCGCGCGTGGGCAACCTGCGCAGTTTCATCGCGCGCTGCCAGGCCCTCGAATACATCTGCGGGTTCAACCTGGATCGGCGCGCGTATGACACGCTCAATTGCATCACGGTGGCGCCGGGCGCGATCAGCGCCATCAGCCGGGGGGCGCTGCAGGAGGCCGGCGGCTTCCGCTCCCACACGTTGGCGGAAGACACCGACCTGACCCTGAGCTTGCACCGCTGCGGGTACCAGATCCGGTACGTGGCGGAGGCGATCGCCTGGACCGAGGCGCCGGAGACCCTGCGAGCCCTCGCCAAGCAACGTTTTCGCTGGTGTTTCGGGACGATGCAGTGCCTTTGGAAGCATCGGGACATGCTTTTCAACCCCAAGTTCAAGGCATTGGGCTTCTTCAGCCTGCCGAGTGTCTGGTTTTTCCAGATTATTCTGGTCGCGCTGACGCCGATGGTCGATCTGCTGCTGCTCTCCGCAGTCCTGCTCGGCTCCGGCCGCGCGGTCCTGCCCTATTTCCTGACCTTTCTGGTGCTCGATCAGATCCTGGCCTTGCTGGCCTGCGCCTTGGAGCGCGAACCGCTGAGCCGGAGCTGGATCATGATTCCCATGCGGCTGATCTACCGGCCGCTGTTGAGCTGGGTGGTGTGGCGGTCGATCATCAACGCCGCGCGCGGGGTGTTGGTGGGCTGGGGGAAATTGGAGCGCACCGCCTCGGCCATCGTGCCGTCGCGAGCCTGACCATGATGGGTGGTTCGCCGCATGCGTCACGGCCCGCCGGGCGGCGGCGGCACATCCCAGTGGCGACGGTGATGGCTGCCGCGGTGGTGCTGGTGCTCGCGTTGGCCGGCTGCGGCGGCAAAGGACCGTCCCTCGCGCCCGCCGCCACGCCGGCTCCCGCGCCGAAGCAGTTGGTGGTGCCGATTCACGGCGCCTACACCGGCGCGTACATTAACTTTGGCGAAGCGGAAGACGACGTGACGCTCGAGGCGATCGAGCAATTCGAGGAAGAAGCTGGCAAGCACCAGGCGATCGTCGCCTTTTCCAGCTTCTGGGGTGAGCAACGGTTCCCCGCCGAAACGCTGCAAGTGATCAAGGCGCACGGCTCCGTCCCGCTGGTCTTCTGGTCGCCTTGGGACCGGCCGTACGAAGAGGAACTGGTGGAAGCGCACGGCCCGGACAAGTTCAATCTGGAAAGCATTCTCACCGGGCAATGGGACGCGTACATCGACCAGTGGGCGGACGGCGCCAAGTCGCTCGGGGCCCCGATGTTCGTTTCGCTTTGCAACGAGATGAACGGCGACTGGTTCCCGTGGTCCGCGAAGTATTATGGCGCCGGCGCGCCGATCGCCGGCACGGACCCGGTGCGGTACGTGGGGCCGGAATATTTTAAGCGGGCGTACCGTTACATCATCGACCGCGTGCGGGCCCGAGGGGCGAAGAACATCCTGTGGGTTTTCCACGTCAACAATTACTCGGAACCGTATGAAGCCTGGAACACGTTCGCGCAGTTTTACCCGGGTCCTGAGTACGTGGATTGGTTGGGCATGAGCGTCTACGGCGAGCTCTATCCGGACGCCAAGTGGGACATCTTCGAAGAGATGATGCGCAAGCCGTACGACGAGCTTTGCCGGCTGGACCCGAACAAGCCGGTGATGGTCAGCGAGTGGGCTACGGGAGAGTTTCCGGCCAAGGGAGACAAGGCGGCGTGGATCAAGGATGCGTTCACGCGCTTCGAGCACGAGTATCCGCGGGTGCGAGCGGCGGTGTATTGGCACGAGCGCTGGCAGAACTCGCCGAGCCTGCTTTACAGCAACCTAAAAATCGATTCGTCCCCCAGCGCGCTCGCCGCCTACCGCGCAGGCGTGGCCGCGCCGTTTTGGCTGGCAGACCCGATTTACCGGTAGACATTTCTACCCAAGGTAGACCCCCACGACAAAGTCGCGAAGAGCCGCCCATGAACCATGCAAAACGCTTGGACGGGCCCCCACCCGGGGGGGCCCCGCCGGGAGGGCGGGGGGGGGCGCCCGGCGCGCCCCGCCCCC
>CAXUFU010000208.1:0-306 GCA_964250275.1 uncultured Chthoniobacterales bacterium
CCGCCGAGGTTCACCTCAGCGGCGAGCCGGGCGAAGCGCTGGCCGCACGGGCGCCTGCGCTCGCGGCGCTCGCCCGGGTCCACCCGCTCGGGCGTAAACTGGCCGGCCTGTTGCATTTTCAGACCATCAGCGACGTGCTTTACGCGGACTCGGACGTCCTGCTCTTCAATCCCGCGCCGGAACTCCAGGCCGCGTTCCGCGCCGGCGGACCGCCGCTGTACAATCAGGATGTCGGGGGTGCTGCACTCCGATGCGGCAGTGCTCGCGTATGCCAGGGAGATCGGCGCCCCGCCGCCCGCGGCCAAC
>CAXUFU010000208.1:316-5564 GCA_964250275.1 uncultured Chthoniobacterales bacterium
CCGGCCTGCTGTTCCTGCCGCGGGGTTGTTTGGACATCGACCTGGCCGAGCGGTTGTTGGCGGGCCTCAAGGGCGCGGGCAACTGGTTCATCGAGCAAACCATCGTGGCGTTGCTGATGGCCGCCGCCGGTGCGCAGCCGTTGCCGACGGACCGCTACGTCGTTTCAACCCGTGGCCAATTCTTTTCTGAGCCCCAAGTGCCCGAGTCAGCCATCACCGCCCGGCATTATACCAGCCCCGTGCGCCACCTGATGTACGGCCGCGCCATGCCGCTCCTTTGGCGCCAGTGGCAAGCGGATCGCCGCTAGCGCGATCAAAGAACGCTTTAACTGGCAACTTGCCGAGTTGTAGGGCGGGGGGGGGGGGGGGGCCGCGGGGGGGGGGGGGGGTGGGGGGGGGGCCGCCCCCCCCCCCCCCCCGCCCCACAAGTCGGAGGCATCTCGCCCATGTAGAACAGCGGCAGAGTTCGTAGAGCCACTCGCCGCCTGGCAGGAGCCACCCCTACTGCAGCGGAGGCTTCGCGGCGGCGTCGGCGCTCTCCTTCTTGCCCTTCTTGGGTTCGTAGTCCTTGCCTAGGAGGTCGAACGACTCGCCCATCTGCTTGATGTTGTCTTCGGTCAGCCCTCGCGGAATGAAGACGATGCCGTCCGTCACCGCCTTGTCGATGGTGAACACCGCGACGGGTCGCCCACCCACCGCTGCCACCAGCGAGCGGCCCCGGCTTTCTTCGCTCAACGTCTGCAAGGTGACCGTCCCATGGTCATCCAATTTTAAAACCGCCGAGTACGTGCCGTCCGCTGCCTTGTACGGATAGAAACTGGCGATATCGAGCTCGCTGATCGAGGCCAGCTTCTCCACCGTGATCTCGCGCGGAGGATCGCCCACTTTCACTTTGGTCGCGAAGGTGGGATCGGATTCCGTCACCTCCACGTGAAAACGGATGGCGATGGTCGGATCCCGCTTTTTGCGTCCTGCTGCGCCCGCCTGGTCGCCGCAAGAACAAAGCGCCACAACCAAAAGCAACCAGGCCGGCCAGCAGCGGCGTACCGCACGGGAATCAAAACGCATGCTCTTTTGTAGAAGCGGGGGCCGCGCTTGGCAATGGCAGGTTTGCCGCCGGCCCCGGCGGATAGCGTTTGCAACTTCCCGGCCGATCTTCTAAGTCAATCTGCCATGAAGTCCCTGCCTGCTCCGCGCCTCTGGCGTTTCGCCGCCGCCGCCTGCCTCTTGGCCGGCCTGCCGGCCTGCTCACTGTTTCATCACCCCAAAAAGGACGCGTCGGGGGCGAACGGGGCCGCGGCCACTACGGTCCAAATCCAGTCCGGCCAGGTCGCTACGCGGTCGAACTCTCACGGCCTGACCGTCGAACTCAAAACCTCGCCCGACCCGGTCAAGCTCGGCGAAGTGCGCCAGATCGACGTGACCTTTACCCTGCGCAACACGACCAAACAGCCGATCAATCTGAAGTTCGCCACGTCCCAGGCCATCGAAATCCTCTTGCGCGAGCAGGCCACCGGCAAAGTCATCAGCCAGTGGAGCACCGACCAGACCTTCACCCAGAGCACCCGCTACCTGGCGATCAATCCGCACGAGCGGATCGAGTATAATCAGCCGATCACCACCCGCGATTTGCACCCCGGCATGACTTACGTGCTCGAGGCGTATTTCGTCGGTTACGAGCAGGATCTGCGCGCCAGCCGCCCCATCGTCCCGCAGCCTTAAACCTAGCGACACACCGCGGCTCGCACGGCGATGACGCTCTTCAGCGATTATCACACCCATCCGCAGGGGCATCGGCTCCAGCCCTACGACCAGGCGCTTTTGCAGCCGTGGGCGGACGCGGCGCTTGAGCGCGGCTTGCGCGATATCGCCTTCACCGATCACGACCGGTATCACGCCGGCGTCGATTTCGATGCGATCGACACGTTGCGCGACCGCAATCCGGCGCTACGGATTCGCGCGGGCCTCGAGTTGGACAACGATCCGGTCACGGGCGCGGCCGGCCGCCGTTGGGTCGAGGCGAATTGGACGCGGCTGGATTTCGTGCTGGGCTCGGTCCATTACCTGGACGGGCCGGAAATGTTCGACAGCGCGGGCCAGGAAAAGCAGTTCCAAGGGCGGAGCATTGATGCCATTTACGAAGACTATTTCGCGCGCGTCCGGGAGATGGCGGCCACGGGCCTGGTCGATTGTCTGGCGCATCTCGATCTGATCAAGATCCACGGCTTTCGCCCGCCCAGCCCCCGGCCGGGGTTGATCGAAGAGACGCTCCAGTTCATTAAATACCGCGACTTGTCGATCGAGCTGTCCACCGCCGGCTGGCGCAAACCGGTGGGCGAGCAGTATCCTTCCGTAGAGATCATCCGCCTGGCTGCGGCGGCGGGCGTGCCGTTCACGGTGGCTTCGGACGCCCATTCGCACGTGCAACAGGCGGAGAATTACGATCGCCTGGCGGCCTTGCTCCAGGAGTGCGGCGTGGATGAAGTCTGCATCTACGAGCAGCATCGGCGCACGCTGGTGGCTTTGTAAGCAAAAGGTAGGGATGGGCCTCCGGGCCGGTCCCTTGCTGTCTGGCTCACGTCCCTTGCAATGGATCGCTCCAACCAAGTGGAGTGTCCCCAGACAGCAAGGGACCGGGCCGGAGGCCCATCCCTACCTTTTTTTGGATGTGCCGCGGGCGGCAAAATGTCCGCGCAAGAACCGAGCGACATCGCACGGGCCATTCCAGTTGATTGCTTCGCCCGGTACTTGTGGCACAATCAATGACGCGGATGGCGCGAAACTTTGCGCGGAGTTAAGGGTTTGTTAAGATGGACGCAGAAAAGGGCGGTTAGCTCAGCGGTAGAGCGGCTCGTTTACACCGAGTAGGTCGGGGGTTCGAGACCCTCACCGCCCAGCGGCCACAACTCAACTCTGACCTCGTTACCATACCTATGTTGAAGACTATTCTCAGCTTTTCAGCGGCGGCTTTGCTGCTGACCCCTTGTGTGCAGGCGCAGGGTCATTTTGCCGGCGGCGGCGGTGCTCGGGCGGGCTTCGCCGGTCGCGGCGTGCGGGGCGATTACGGTCGCCATTACGGCGGGCGCGGCGGACGCGGCGGGAGGTATTTCTTCTTCGGCGGCGTGCCGTACTTCTTCCCGTTCGATGATTTCGCCTTTGGCTTTGGCTACCCGTCGTATGCCTACGACTGGGGTTATCCATATCCGGGCTATGCCCCTGATGGCGCGGCTCCGTACGGTTACGACGCCGACGGCGCGTACCAGGGAACTATCGCCAATGGCCCTGGACCCGGCGGCCCCAACGCTCCGTCGTTACCCACCATCGTCCAACAGCAGTTGGCCAAGCGCGGGTTCTACAAAGGGGCGATTGACGGCAAATTCGGGCCTGCGACCAAGAGTGCCCTCAGCCGGTTCCAGCACCAGAACGGCTTGCAGGAAACCGGTCGCATCGACGAACCCACGCTGATGGCGCTCGGGTTTTCAGATCACCGGTAGACCGTCCGCCGGTCGGAGGGTTTCGCGCGGCGGCGGCAGTTCCGGCTGAATACCGAACTGCCGCTGTAACGCGTCGATCAGATCTTCCATCGGCAGGCCCATGACGTTGGTCCACGAACCTTGTGTCGAAGCGATGATGCGGTGGCCGTTATCCTGCGCCGCGTAGCCGCCGGCTTTGTCGAGTGGATCGATCGAAGCGAGGTACGCGGCGATGTCTCCGGCCGACAGCGCGCGGAAGTTTACCTGCGTCACCGTGACAAAGCTTTCCCGGCGGGAAGGTTGCAGCCGGGTAAGACACACTCCGGAGTACACCTCGTGTGATCGTCCGCTGAGGCTGGTGAGCATGGCCGTGGCCTCGGCCATGTCTACGGGTTTGCCCAAGGGGCGGTCGTCCAACGAGACGAGCGTGTCCACCCCCAAGACGACGCTGTCCGGGTAAGCCAGGCTGGCAAAAGCAGCTTTGCGGACCGCGTTAAGCGAGACTAGTTCATGCACGGTAAGCCAGGCGGCGTTCGACTCCTTGATCGCCGCCGGCGCAACCCGCGCGCGGAAACCGTATTGCGCCAGCAGATCCCGGCGGCGCGGCGACGCGGACGCCAGCACCAGTTGGGCGTCGATCGTCCTCGACTCCACACCTGCTCCTTACTTACTCACCGCGGGCGCGGTCGCGGATTGCGGCGGCGTGAGCGAGGGCATCTTGAGCTCCTGGTAATCAGCGGGAAGATCGAAATCGCTGTCCGGGATGGGTTTGGTGCTTATCGACTCCACCGTGTTGGTGATCGCCTGTCCCGGCTGCAATTCGTTGGTGATCCGCATCGGAAAACCTGGCAATGTCCCGAAATCCACCCCCAGGCCCTTCATCATGGAAGACATCGGCCCTTGGTTGAAGGCGCCGGCCATTTCCTTCAAGGCTTCCTGGTAGTCCGGCAGCGACTTCGTCAGCCAGAGCGTCAGCTTCGAGCCGCCGGAAGTGCACGTAAATTCTTCCGTGGGATAGCCGTCGATCGTCTCCTTCTTGCCGGTCGGAGTCGGCGTGGTCGCAGCAGCCTGATCGGCCTGCATTTTCTTCATGCTGTCGATTGCCGCCTGCGCCATTTGGCTGGGGATGCGCATGTACTTTTTCTGCGTATGCAACAGGCTGATCATGTCGCCCGCCTTAGTATCCATGATAATGCTCGTCGCGGGAGAGGCATCGACCCGGATTTTGCCGGGCTTGATTTTTGTCGTGCTTTCCATGTCCTGTCCCAAGCCGTCGACTTTTTGGACGAGGGTAAGATCAGCCCGGAGGTGGCTGACCAGACAGAACAAGGCAAGGAGGAGAGCGGCGAAGAGGTTTTTCATGGCAGATGTGTCGGAGAGACTAGCCTCTGGCACCCACGTTCGGCCACTAAAACTTTCTGGCGGACACGCTGACTGAATCGTTTTTGAGAAAAAGACTTGGCAGCCCGCAGGGAATCTGGCATGAATGGCTCTGTCGCGGGCATAGCTTAGTGGTAAAGTTCCAGCCTTCCAAGCTGGCCAGGCGGGTTCGATTCCCGCTGCCCGCTTGTCAGAGGAGCTTGCACGGCGGAAAACGAACACCTTTAATCTCGGTACAACGAATGAAATATCGAACCTCCTTACCCTGGGTCGCGGCCGCTGTTCTGGCGCTCGCTCTCCCGGTGACCCCGTCTTTGCAGGCGGCGTCACACAATGCCAACAGCAAAATGATCAAGATGCTCAGCGCGGATTTACCGCCCGGGGTCACCTTGAAG
>CAXUFU010000209.1:0-5563 GCA_964250275.1 uncultured Chthoniobacterales bacterium
CTCCGACCCGGTCCCAAACTGTCTGGCAAGCGTGCCCTGAGCTGGGTCGCGACACACCAGTCAATAAGCCGTCCAGACAGCAAGGGACCGGGTCGGAGACCCATCCCTACCTTTTTGGATTCGCCTACGCTCCCAGCAACTCGTACGAGAGAACGCTCAGACAGTAGATCGCCGCGGTCTCCGTCCGCAGCACAATCGGGCCCAACGTAATCGGCCGGCAGCCGAAGCTTTTCGCCAGCGAGATTTCCGCCGGCGTAAAATCGCCTTCCGGGCCGACGAGAATCAACGCGCTGGCCGGCCGCTGGCCATCATGGCTGCCGGTGTACTCTTCGAGGATCGGACGCAGGTGCCGCGCCTCCGGCTGCAAGGACGCGATCAGCAACAGGTCAAACGCCGGCCGTTCCGCCAGGAACTCCTTCAGCCCCCGCGGCGCCGCCACAGTTGGCAGCCAGTTCTGCCCGCACTGCTTGGCAGCTTCGATGGCGACCGTCTGCCACTTTTTCTGTTTGGCGGCGGCGTCTTCATCGCCTTCCAGGCGAGTCACCGTTCGCTCGGAAAGCAGCGGCGCGATGGCCGCCGCGCCGAGTTCGGTCGCCTTTTGCACGATCAAATCCATGTTTTTGCCCTTCGGCACCGCCTGCGCCAGCGTTATGCGGCACGGCAGCGGCGCGCTCCGAGCCTGGTGCAAGACCGTCAGATGCACCTCGTGCCGCGTGCCATCCGCGGTGATCTGGGCAGTGGCTTCCTGGCCCTGGCCGTTGAAGACCACGACCTTGTCGCCGACCTGCAAGCGCAGCACGCCCAGGCAGTGGTGCGACTCAGCCGCGTCGAGCCGCAGCGCGCCCACGTCCCAGGCTGCCGGTGAGATGTAAAATCGATGCACGGAAAGCGCGCCGGCAAAAGGGTCAGCCGCCTAGCGGAAGAACTCTTTGGCCTTTTCGAAAAAGCTCTTGTGCAAAGGGGAATTGTCCTCCCCGACCAGGGCCGCGAACTCCTCCAGCTTCTGCCGCTGTTCCGCGTTGAGCCGGGTGGGCACCTCAACCATCACCCGCGTGAGCAGATCGCCCCGGACTCGGGTATTGACGTCCGGCATGCCGCGGCCGCGCAGCTTGAACATGGTATTGCTCTGCGTGCCGGCCGGGATTTTGAGACTCGCCTGGCCTTCGAGGGTCGGCACCTGGATCTCTCCGCCGAGCGCCGCGGTGATGAACGAGATCGGCACCTCGCAATACAGATTGTCCTCTTCGCGCTGAAACACCGCAAGCTCGGCAACAATCATGACCACGTATAAATCCCCTGCTGGGCCGCCACGGATGCCCGCCTCGCCATTGCCGCTGGAGCGCAGCCGGGCGCCGTCCTCGATGCCGGCGGGAATCTTGAGCTTGATCCGCGAGGTCTTTTCCAGCCGGCCCTCGCCACCGCAGTTCTTGCACGGATTCTCAATGATCGTCCCGGTGCCACGGCAACGCGGACAAGTTTGGGAAACCTGGAAAAACCCGCGCGAAGTAATCACCTGTCCGCGCCCCTGGCACGTTCGGCAGGTGACGGCCTGGCTGCCCGCCTCCGCGCCGGTGCCGTGGCAAACCTCGCAACCGGTGAGCTTCTTGAGCTCGACCTCCTTTTCGATCCCCGCGGCCGCCTCCTCAAGCGAAATCTGCAGATCGTAACGCAGATCGGAGCCGCGTTGCCGTCCCTCGGCGCCTCCCGCCCGGGCGCCGCCAAAGAATTGCTCGAAAATGCCACCCGCGCCTTCCCCGGCGCCGCCCATGCCGCCAAAAACCTCCCGGAACAAATCGAAGGGATCGACGCCGCCCGCCCCGCGCCCGGCGGTGCCTTGGGCAAAAGCGGCGTGACCGTAGCGATCGTAAGCTGCGCGTTTGTTGGGGTCGGCCAGGATGTCATACGCCTCGCCGAGTTCCTTGAAGCGTTCCTCGGCTTTGCCGTCTCCCGGGTTTTTGTCCGGGTGAAACTTCACCGCGAGCTTGCGGTAGGATTTTTTCAGGTCTTCCGTGGTGGCGTTGCGTTCGACACCCAGGACCTCGTAATAATCGCGTTTAGTGGTGGCCATGTGACTATCCCTCGGGCACAACTCGGTAAGCAGGGTGCGCAGTCTACCGGATGGCGGACGCCTCCGCAACCATCGGGGCGCAGCCGGTCGCGGAGAACTCCGGCTTGTAGGGCGGGCGCTTCGCCTGCCGGCCGTGGCGCCATCCCAGGCAACCGGAGCCGTCGCCCTACGACCGCGGCTCCTCTGGCAGCGGGACACCGCTCGCGGCGTGCTCCAGGTGCTCAGGCGCGGTGAACTCCGGCTCATCTTCACCGCGCCGGTGCAAATAGACAAACCACCCTGCCAGCAACAACGCCGGCATGTTCAGCCAGGTCGTGTAATTCCAGCTAAACCCGGCCATGCGCACCACGCTCGCCGGCCGTGCGCCGTGCGGTACCAGGCCCAACGCGTTGAACAGCAAATCGACGATCAGTCCGGCCCCGATCATCGAGAGGAAAAACACCAAGGCCAGGTAAAAGGCCGTCCGCCCGCCATAGTATTTGCGGTAGGCCGAAAGCAACGGAATGACGAGCAGGTCGCCGTACAAATAGGCGATCACGCCACCAAAAGAAATGCCTCCACTCCAGAGCAGGCTCGCCACCGGCACGTTGCCGACGGAACAAACAAAGCTCAAAGCCGCCAGGATCGGGCCCGCCACCACGTTCTCCAGCAAGCGCCAAGGCCCGGGCGTCGCCGTCAAAAAGACCGCGCGCCACCAGGCGTCGGGCACGAGCGCCGCCAGGAACCCGCCGATCAGAAAGCCGATGACGATTTCCTTCCAAAGCATTTGCCAATCCATGACGAACGAATCCGCCACGCGGCGCCAGTTGCCCAATTGCGCCACGCGGGCGGCTAAAGTAGCGGGACCGTGCTCGTGCCCCTGGCCATGAGCTTCGTGCTCATCGTGCCCACTGTGTCCGCCGTGCTCATCGTGCCCATGGCCGCAACAACCGCCATCGGCCTCGCTGCCGGGTCCTTCCGCGTGACGCCGTGCCTCGTCTTCCAGATCCCGCGGGAAAATCAGCCGCGCCAGGATCCACAGCAGCCCGATCAGCACCACGGAACCCACGGCCTCCGCCAAAACAAACCTCCAGCCCAGCACGATCCAGAGCACGGCGCCCAACTCAATCACGAGGTTGGTCGAGGCGAACATAAACGCCAGCGTCGGAATCAAGGCTGCGCCTTTGCGCAGCGCGCTCCGACCCGTCGCGGCGGCGGCGTACGAACACGAACTGCTCGCGCCGCCGAAAATCGTCGCCAATGCCATGGACCGCAAGTTCGTCCGGCCAAAAGCCCGGCTCATCTGCTCCTTTGAGACGAAAACCTGCAACACGCCCGAGAGCGTGAACCCGAGCACCAGCGCCCAGAGCAAACCCCAGCCCATCGCGGCAGCATGATAGAGGCCCAACCACAGCCAACGGATATGTTCCATGATCGTCCCCTTTCGCTACATTGGCGGCAGCGCCGGCAAGGGCGCGGGGGTCGCCAGGCCCGTCCACCGCAACAGGTGCGGCGTGGTCAACCCTTGCACCGCGATGGAGAAGATCACCACGGCGTAGGTGGCGGTCAAGAGGACATCCCGCTCGGGCGAGGGCGGCAGCGACAAGACCAGGGCCACGGACAGCCCCCCGCGCAGCCCGCCCCAGGTCAGGACCTTCACCGTGTGCGGCAACAGCCTGCCGCCGACTCGCAGCGCTGTCACGGTAGCGCCGACGCTCAAGAACCGCGCCAGCAGGACGATCGGGATCGCCGCCAGCGCCGCCAGCAAAGAGTTAAAGCGCAGTGGGATGGTCAGGATTACCACCCCGATCAACATGAAGAGCACCGCATTGAGCACTTCGTCGATCAGCTCCCAGAAAACGTCCAGATTGCGCCGCGTCTCCTCGGACATGGCGAACTCCCGCCCCGGATTGCCGATCATCAACCCCGCCGCGACCATCGCCAGCAACCCGCTCGTGTGCAGCGCGCTGGCCAGCGAATACCCGCCGCTGACGAGCGCCAGCGTCAAGAGCACCTCCACCCGGTAGTTGTCCACGGGCTTGATCAGCCGAAACGTGATCCACCCGAGCGCCAGCCCCAGCGCGATGCCACCGACGCCTTCCCGCATGAAAAGCATCCCGGCGTGACGCCAATCGAGACCACGGCCGGCCGCGTAGCTCTCCGTGCAGATAATAAAGAGCACCACGCCCACACCGTCATTAAAGAGCGATTCGCCGGCGATCCGGGTGGCCAGCCCTTTCGGAGCACGTGCACGTTTGAGGAGAGCAAGCACCGCGACCGGGTCCGTCGGCGAGATGAGCGCCCCGAAGACCAGGCTGACGCCGAAGGGGATCGACATTCCCAGCCAGCGAAACGTGAGCGCCATTAGCCCCGCGACGACAAACGTCGACAGCACCACGCCGATGGTCGCCAGCGCCGCCACCGATCCTACCTCCCGGCGCAAAGTTTTCAGGTCGACGTCGAGAGCGCCCGCAAAGAGCAGGAAGCTGAGCATTCCATTGAGGAGCGTCTGGCGGAAGTCGATTTTCTGCACGAACAGCCGTGCCGGCAGTTCGAGTCCGAGCCCGAGCTGGTTGCCGAGGATGAGCAGCAGAGATCCTCCGAGCGCCAGCAGCATCAGCCCGATGGACGAAGGCAGTCCGATAAAGCGTTCATTGGCGTAACTCGCCAACGCCGCCAGGGTCAAAACCAGCGCGATGATTTGGAAGGGATTCACGGCTCGCCTCCCAAATTGCCGTGGTTGGCCGGCGCCTGTCGATCTTAAGCGGAGAATGAGCGATCGACAGACTTCGCGCTCCGGTAGGCAGATCAACCGGGGACTTTATGAAAGGCTGTTCCTTGGATGACTTCGCTCCGATTTATTCCAACAGCCATAGTCGGCAACCTGTCCCGATTGAGGAGAAAATTGTTTCTGTACGGCTCTCCAAACCGCCGGGGCGCTCCATGCTCAGCGAAATGGCCCGTTGACGACGGGCGGGAGAAAAGAGGGGCTTGACCCATTCCAGGGAACGTCCATGATCGGCATGCCCTGAATCTTGAGCCCGCATGCAAAAGCAGATTTTTGTAGATTTTTATCAACCAGCAATCACCGCCGAAGCACCAGCGCCGACCCTCGAAAGCCTGATGGCGAAGGCCAACGCGCTTCCAGATAACGCGTCTAGATATCGAACGGTCAGCAACTATCCACTGCGGCTATACCGACTTGAGGAAATCGACGGCGCGTTGGTTGGAGCGCTGACAAAGAAACGAATAAATGACCCCGCTGTGCTTGAGGATGATCAAGGGCGTTCACAAAGAGCGAGCCGTTCCGCCGATCAATGGCTTTCGGCGATGACCTGTTTCTGCTATCAGCCGTCTTATGGTCTGCTCTGCTTGGAACGAAATCAGGTTGCCGTTGGTCGCTCAGGATTTAGCAGCTATTTTCGCAGTATCGGAGGCTTCGCTGGCTCGATCGGGTAGGGGGAATAGGGGTCAGTCAACATATTCTGACAAGACAGCGGTGCTTTTGTACCGGCG
>CAXUFU010000210.1:0-5536 GCA_964250275.1 uncultured Chthoniobacterales bacterium
GCAGAGAACCTGGTGGGATGCATAAGAGTAAATTTATACCTGGCGCAGGCAGTCTCACTGCGCTGGCTGCTCTCCGGCATCAAGGACGCTAAAGCCGGGCCCGCTGCGCGTCGTATCATTAACCGGCCTGTCGGTGATGACGAGGGTGGTGCCCGGCGTGACGACTCCTCGGACCTGGGCAAGGAAGTCCGGCGGGATCCCCAGCCGCTTGCGCAGCTCGGGCACGTCAGGCGGCGGAGAACCATCCAGACTGCCGAGCGTCTCCCATTGATGGCCGCCTTCCGGGGTTCTTTCCGCCAACGCGGCGTAAACGTGGTTGCCATAAGAACGGCCTCCGTCCGCGCCGCCGATCGCCGCTGCCCGGTCGGCCGGCGTTGACGGCGGCCCTCCACCGGGATTGGCCGAGAATAACAACCCGGGTTGAGCCGGGCTGGATGGCGTGGCCTTGGCGTCGGTCACCAGCACCGTGGTGCCTTTGTCGGTGATGTCGTAGAGCTTCTTGGCAAAGTCCATCGGCACATGGATGCAGCCGTGGCTTTCCGGATAGCCGGGCAGGTTGCCCGCGTGAATGGCGACCCCGCCCCAGGTAATCCGTTCCATGTAGGGCATGGAGGCCTCGTGGTAAGCGCTGGAATGGTGCACCACGTTTTTCTCCAGGATGGTGAACACGCCCGTGGGCGTCTTGTGCCCCGTCTTGCCGGAGGAAACCGTGGAGCGGCCGATGCGCACGCCGTTGCGGTAAACGTAGAGCGTCTGCTCGGACAGACTGACGATGATGGCCACCGGGCCCGCGGGCGAAACTTCCGGCTGCCAGATGTAGTCGCCCGGCTTGAGATCGGGCGTGAGTGCCTTCTGTTCCTGGCCGGGTTCGATGTTTTCGGCCTGGATGGCAATCGCGGCGAAAAACAACAACAAGATAGAGAGTAAACCTGGCAGATTGCTGGTCTGATGGCCGCGGCTCCTGGCGGCGTGACGGTGCGGGTGGAGGGAATGGCTGCTCATAGGCGGTATCGCTGAGTGATGATTTTGCCGAGTCAAGAAGCTCTAGAAGGCGGGGTGCACGGAGAGATCGTCACTTTGCCCGTAAACGCATTGCCGTATTGACCAGCGCGACATGCGTGAAAGCCTGCGGAAAATTTCCCACCAGCCGCTGGTTGCGCCAATCATATTCCTCCGAGAGCAAACCCAAATCGTTGCGGAAGCTCAACAGGCGCTCGAGCACCGCGCGCGCATCTTCCTGCCGGCCCAGCAGGTGATAGCAATCCGCCAGCCAAAACGTGCAGGGCAGGAAGGCTCCTTCCTCGCCCGGGAGGCCGTCGACCGCCCCGCCGTCGTCGGTCAGGTAACGCAGCACAAACCCGTCCCGGAGAAGCTCGCGCTCGACCGCCTCGACCGTGGTACGCACCCGCGGATCGTCCGGGGGCAGGAACCCCACCAAGGGCAGCCGCAGAATGTTGGCGTCGAGTTTTGCGGACCCATACGCTTGCGTGAACGCCTGGCCATCCGCGTTGTAGCCCTTCTCACACGCATCGCGATGGATGGCGTCGCGCATTTCCCTCCAACGGGTAAGGTCCGCCTCCAGCTTGAACTCTTCGGCGGTGCGGATCAGCCGATCCACTGCCACCCAGGCCATGACCTTTGAATACGTAAAGTGCTGCCGCGGACCGCGCACCTCCCAGATGCTCTCGTCGGGTTGGGACCAATACGTTTCCAGGAACTGCAGCAGCTTCGTGGGCACACTCCAATCCAGCGCGGATGGGTGCGGATCCACGCCCGCGTGCCGCGCCCGATACAGGGTATCGACCACCTCCCCGTACACGTCCAACTGGAACTGGCCGGAAGCCGCGTTGCCCACGCGCACGGGGTGGGCGCCCTCATAACCCGGGAGATCGGGCAACTCGAACTCCGTCAGCCGGCGCTCGCCCAGGACGCCATAGAGGATCTGGAGATCTGCCGGATCGCCAGCGACGGCGCGCAGCAACCAATCGCGCCACGCCCCGGCCTCCTCGGTGTAGCCGGCGCTCAGCAGCGCGTCGAGGGTGAACGCCGCGTCGCGCACCCAGCAGAAACGATAGTCCCAGTTGCGCACGCCCCCGAGGCTCTCGGGCAAGCTCGTCGTCGGCGCTGCGACGATGCCGCCGCTGGGCCCGTAGCTCAAGGCCTTCAGCGTGATGAGCGAGCGTTTGATGGCCTCGCTCCACTCGCCCTCCAAACCCGTGGCACGGCCCATCCATTCGCGCCACCATTGTTCGGTCGCGGCCACCTCGTGGGCGGCATCCAAGGCGGGCGGGGCAGGCTCGTGCGAGGGATGCCAGCTCAAGACAAAAGGCACGCGTTCGCCCTCGGCCACCTCGAACTCGGCGACGCCCGCGAAGTCCTCGCCACGCGTTTCCACGGACGTGCGCAGGATGAGCGCATCGGGGCCTGCGACCAGCTCGAGGTCGCCCGGCTCGGCGACTTTCCTGACCCACGGGCGAATGTCGCCGTAGTCGTAACGCACGATCAAACGCATGCGCATCTTCACGCGCCCGCGTACCCCCTCGACCAGCCGCACCACGTCGGGATAGCTCTGGCGCGGCGGCATGCAATCGATCAAACGCACGCACCCGCCGTCCGCCGTCTCGAACTCGCTCTCCAAAACCAGGGTGTCCGGCCGATACCGCCAACGAACGGCGCGGGCCGCTCCCTCCTCCTCGGGACAGAGTTGCCAGCGCCCGTGTTTTTCTTCGCCCAAGAGCGCTGCGAAGCACGAGCCCGAGTCGAAGCGAGGCAGGCAGAGCCAGTCGATGGACCCGGTGCGGCTCACGAGAGCCGCGGTCTGGGTATCACCGATTAAACCGTAGTCTTCGATCTTCATAAGATTGAGCCGCCGGATAAGTTCTGAATTTTCAACGGCGAGTGACGCCGGCGCGGGCAGGGACAAACCATGCCTCGCCGGTGCAGACGCTGGAACTGCCGGGTTTGCGCGGCCAGCCGTTTGCTCTTGGCCAGCCCCGCACTCGCCGCCGCCTGGCGACGCCCTCCCAATCGAGACCGGTTTGCGGGTTATTGTGTTCCGCCAAATCGATGAGCTCGGGTAGGTCGCAGCTTTTAGGTGGAGCGATCGCCAGAGGGGGCGGCGTCCGCACAATCACTTCACCGCTTTCGGGGTGCGGCCTCATCAGCGTTTTCCGGGGCGGCGTCGATTCACTCGCCCTTCCGCTGGAGCGGCTATGCATGTTCCCCGCTGACTTCAGCGCAGCCGTTGCCTGCCGGCCAATACTTTCCGAAGCCGAAAATCGGCACCCGGATGGTCTCTCTGCACGCCGCGCCGGGACCCATTTAGCAGGTCGCTAACACACCAAGCCGCAAAGTCTCTCCCCGGTTATATGTTAGTCGCTTGCATTGAGAATGCGGATGATCTCGTCGGCAGTTTCGGGGCGCTTGAGCGTGCCGGTGTGTCCGGCGGGTACGATGAGCTCGCTCTCGGCTTGCGGCAGGTGTGAACTCGCGTAGGGCACCACCCCATCGCTGGAACGCTCCGGTGGACCTCCTCGCCCGCGGTCACCCATAATGGAATGCAATTTCACGTCCGGCCGCATGGTGAGGTCGTTGATGGCGGCAATGACAGGGTCGTGCGGACCCAGCGAATTAAGGCTGGACCTGGGTTCGAGTGGCGCGCCTTTGGCCAAGGCTTGGGAATTGCGGGAGACGATATCGAAAATACGTGCGCGCACCGTCCGCGGCACCCGGACGAGCAAGCGGCCAATGCTGCCGATAATGCCGCCAACCAGCTTGCTGCCGCGCTGCGGAGTGGCGATGAACACTACCTGCGAGACGTTGGGCTCGCTGTGGTAATAGAAAGCCCTTCTGGTTAGGTCCCGCTGCTCAGGTGTCAGACGAAGCTCGTCCATTCCCTTTCGGAAGAAATGGTGATAGAACCTGTCGCCGCCGTCCGAGATGGCAAGCCGGCAAAGCAGGCCGCCCATCGAGTGACCAACTAACACCGCATGATGTAAGGCCGGGTGCACGCCGCGTGGGTCGAGTTGGTGAATGAACTTGTCCAGGTCCTCCCGCAGTAACATAGCGGAGTAGACCACCGGCAAGCTCGTCGGATAATAGAAAAACCAGACTTGGTAGCGGCGGCGTATTCTTGGATCAGCTTCCAGCGCATTGTGCAGGGCGTGAAATTCGCTCGGGTCAGACATCAATCCGTGTACCAGTAAAAGCGGACGCTTGTCGGGCGTGGGTTTTTCCGACGCGTAGATGCCGGTGGAGGCAAAATCCCGGCTTCCACCCGTGAACCCGCGCAACCCCCGCCGCTCTGGGCGGAGCCGCCGGTAAACCACCGCCAGCGGAGTGCTGTAGTCGGCTGCCAACGGAGCAGCGCGAGCGGCGGAGGTGCCGCCCACCCGGCCCGTGGTGTGCGGGTCGTAAAGGGCGAGCGACAGAATGGCCGGCCGGGCACCGGCCGCGGCACGAAATTTCGGTACGGCTGTTACCGACCAGACGATTCCCGCCACGGGTTTGGCGGGCACTAGACCCGCGACGTGGATAGGTTCGACCGGCTGCAAGGTGCCCACGAGAGCGGCGCCTTCTCCTGCCACGCGGCTGAAACGTGGCACTCCCCGGACCACGTAGCGTTCCGCCGGGATGAGGGAGGCAAAGAGTGACGGATCTACTCCGCCCGCCCCGCGGCCGGTCTGCAAACGCAACAGGACAGCTTGCTTTCCTGATTCCGACCGTACCAGGAGGTTGTGTTGGGGGGCACCCAAAAGGGCGGGACCATACAAATCGATCAGACGGGAGGTGGCGGTTTGACGTGCGTTCTGGCTCGCGGCTTCGCGGAACGCGGGATGTTTCGAAGCGGTGGCAGCCTGGCGCGCGAGTACATCCAGACATTGTCCGGTGGACCCGAGCGGCACCGGGGCCGCTCTGGTGCCATCGCTTGCCCTGAGGATGGCGGCTGACCCGGGCGCAGTCAGTCGCGCACTAAATTGCGGGGCGCAACCGCTGCCGCCTGACAACAATGCTCCGCCGAGAAAAAGGCAGCCGAGAGTTTTGACTGTTCCGGTCCGTTCCACCGCACCCGAAATGACCATTAACTGCGGATGGGAACAAGTCGATCTTAGCTCCATTTACTGCCGGACCGCTGGGGATGGAGCTTCATTAAGGGTGAGTGACTGCTAATGTTAGTCGCGCGGCATTAATACCTTTGTAAGCCGAAAAATGGAATGCAATCGGTCTTTCTCACCAATGATCCTGCTGATTACCGTCGCTTGCTGGAAAGGGGAACGAGTTGACCTGATTGGCGCCTCAACGGGTATCTCCGGTGGTCGATTGCGAGGACAACATGAGCGCCCGCCAACGTGGATCGAGACGCTAGAACCCAGCCGGTTCCGACATGATGCAACCGTTAGTCCCTATCGCATGAGCAATAGCATTGCTGAACCACCCGTGGAAAACCCGCCCGGCGAAGGGGACCGTCTGGCCGACAGATTGGATCGCATCGCCGCCGCTCTCGAGAAAGGGAACGAACTCGCCGGCAAGAAGGAGG
>CAXUFU010000211.1:0-5529 GCA_964250275.1 uncultured Chthoniobacterales bacterium
GAGCACGCCAGCGCGGCCAATGGAACGCAGGCACCTTTAGGGCTCGGAAACGTGACCGCTGCGGCGTGAGTCCACGCTCGGCCGGAACGCGCAAAATTACCCAGCTCCTCTCGTCGAACTCCCTGCGTCACTTTCCAGCTTGGCGTTGAGGGAGATCTTCACGCGTAAGATATTCGAAATCAGGCAGGTCGTTTTTGCCCGCAGCGCGGCGTCGATGAACTCGTTCTGCGTTACGGGCAGCTTGGCGACCACGTGCAAGTGCATGCGGATGATGGCCCAGCCCGTGGCAAGATGCTCCATGGTGACCGTGGCTGAGGTCACGATCTCGCCCAGCGCACCGCGCGGCAGACCGAGCTCGTGCGATAAGGCTAAAGAAAAGCTGGTGGCATGGGCCGCGGCGATCAGCTCACCCGGGCTGGAGTCACCTTTGCGCACACCGTCCTGCGCGACTTTCACCCGGCTGAGCACGCCGCCCTCAGCCGTTAACGTTCTCGTGCCTCCTTTGGCTCCGCCTTCCCAAGAGGCAGAGGCTTTCCGAACAAGAAGGTTCACCAAGACACTTCCACCTGCGGACGGACGCAAGCCAATACTTTGTTCCTTGGTCTGCGATGCCTTGAAGCTATTAGCGGGACCTACTCCGCCGCTTAGAAGCACGCTGCGTGGCGTTTGCGCCTGCTTCCTGGTTGTGAAAGGCCGGCGAAACGGCTACATTGCAGGATAGGTATGGAACTGCGGCATCTGCGTTATTTTGTCGCTGTGGCGGAGGAATTAAATTTCACCCGCGCGGCCGAGAAGCTACATCTCGCACAGCCCTCGCTCACGCGTCAGATTCACAATTTGGAAGAAGAACTGGGCGTGCGGCTGCTGGATCGAAGCAAGAACCAGGTGTCGCTGACCGAAGAGGGCAAAAGCTTTTTGGTCGACGCCACCCGGCTGGTGGCGTTGAGCCTGGAGAGTATGAAGGCCGTGCAACGCTTCAGCCGGGGGGAATCCGGCCAATTGAATCTTGGCTACCTTTTCAAATTCAACTTCGACCTGCTGCCTGCCACGTTGACCAGTTTTTATCGGTCGTGTCCGGACATGGCTGTAAACCTGTTCGACATGGTTCCCGCCGAACAGCTTCGTGCCCTGGAAGCCCGCAAAATCGATCTGGGATTTGTCGGCTTGCGTCCGACGGCGACAAATAAAAACGTCGGCTCGTTAAGCTGGCATTGCGTGGCTCACCACAACGTCGTGGTTGTCTTGCCAGCCGAGCATCCCTTGGCCAAGAAGGGGAAAGTAAAGCGATCAGACCTCAAGCTATTGTTCTTTGTCGCCATGTCCGAAGAGACTCATCCTGGGTCGCGCGCCTGGTTGACCGCGCTGTGTCAGGAAGTCGGCTTTACTCCGAGAATTTTGCAGGACGTAGACCTCGAATCCGGCATCATGACCTTCGTCGCCGAAGGTCTGGGCGTGACGTTAGCGCGCGAGCAAATCAGGAAGCTGCCACATCCTGGCGTGGTCTTCCGGCTCTTGGAAGAAGCAGCGAGGGCGGACTACTGGGTCGCCTGGCATCGCGAGAATCATTCCAAGGCTCTGCTGCAGTACATCGAGATCGTCAAGAAAGAGGCGCTTGCCTGGCAGTGAATGGCATCTTGCCGGCGATCATTCACTGACCAGCTTCTTGCGGATGGCCAGGAGTTCGCGCTTCCGCTCGGGTGAAGATTTAGGGTAGCTCAGACCAAGGCTCTGCAAGGTGTCGATGACGACACAGGCGATGATCAGGCGGGCGTTCCACTTGTCGTCCGCCGGCACGACATGCCAGGGAGCGACCTTGGTATTCGTGGCGCACAGACAATCCTCGTACAGCTTCGCGTATTGGTGCCAAAAAGCGCGTTCGGTGACATCGGCTTCGCTGAACTTCCAGTTCTTATCGGGTTCATCGATTCGCGCCAGAAAGCGCCTGCGTTGCTCCTCTTTGGAGAGATGCAGGAAGAACTTGACGATGCGGGTGCCATTGCGGTGAAGGTGTTGCTCCAACTCCACGATGGAACGGTAGCGGCCTTTCCAAATGGCTTTGTCGTGGCCTTTTTCATCCGGGATTTTCTCGTTCAGCAGCATTGCGCGGTGTTCGCGCACGACGAGCACTTCCTCGTAATAGGAACGGTTGAAGACGCCGATCATGCCACGCGCGGGCAACTGGCGCGTGGTGCGCCACAAGAAGTCGTGCGTCAGCTCTTCCGCGCTGGGGTGTTTAAAATCGTGCACGACGCAGCCCTGCGGGTGGACATCGCTCAAGACGTGACTGATGGCGCCATCCTTGCCGGCGGCATCCAACGCTTGGAAGATAAGGAGCACGGCATAGCTGCCATCGGCATAGAGGACGCGTTGCAGATCACCGAGCGTCGCGGCTTCCTCGGCCAACTGTTCCTTGTAGTGCTTTTTCGAGGTGTAGAGCGGATGGATGGCGGTCGGCCACTGGGTAAGATCGATCGGTTTGCGCCCTGGCACGCGGAAAGCGCTGGGGTGGATCTTCATGTTGCCATAGCCGTCGACCGAAGAGGCGCCTTGCGCAATGAGCAGGCGGATGGAAGCCCGGCCGGTAGCGAATTTTCGCCAATGCTGACGCGCTCTCCTTCAATCCTCGGCCGAGACAATGGTGACCTGCACGCTGCTCTCGATGATGCCCGCCCCGATGGCATACCGCGTGAGCCCGGCGACATCATGGAGATCGAGCTTCGCCGAGAGATGCTCGCGGTGCTTCTCGACCGTTTTGATACTGATACCCAGTTCCGAGGCTGTTTCCTTGTTTGGCTTGCCCTCGGCGACCAGTTGCAACACTTCCAACTCACGCGGAGTCAGTGGAACGGGCGTCTTTTTGAGCGGCCCGGCGCGAACATTTGGCGGCAGACTTGGCCGGCCAAGACGCCTGGCAAAGAAGGAGCCGAAGAACGTTTTCCCCCGGTGCACCTCGCGGATGGCACGGCAAAGATCCTGCGCCGACGTTTGTTTGAGCAGGAAACCGACCGCGCCGCATTTGGTGGCGTTCTCCACGTAGGCGTCATCGTTGTGCGCGGAGAGCATGAGCACCTTGGCGCTGGGAAGATCCTTGAGCACCTGGCGGGTGGCCTCCAACCCGTTCAGCCGCGGCATCGCGATATCCATCAGCACCACGTCGGGGCGCAATTTTTTTGCCAGCGCGACCGCTTCCCGTCCTTCTTTCGCCTCGCCGACCACTTCCACAGCGGCATCGAGCTCGAGGAGCTTGCGGATTCCCTCGCGGACAATCATGTGATCATCCGCCAGCAGCACCGTGACGCGTTTCACGAGGCGCCCCCAGGGACCTTGGCTTTGGCTTTGCTTATGACTTTGGCTTTGCCACGCACACTTTCGACGCTGGGAACGAAGGCCTCGATGGTCGTGCCCTTCTCCGGGGCCGATTCCACCGCAAAGTGGCCGCCGACCATCTCCAGCCGTTCCCTCATGCCGAGCAGCCCGAGTCGCTTGCTCCCCCGGGCCAGCAGGACACGGCGCACCTGAAAGGACTTGCCGTTGTCGGCGATCTTCATGCAAACACCATCCAGGCGCTTTTGGATGCTGACATCCACCCGGCTGGCCCGGGCATGACGCCCCACGTTGGTGAGCGCCTCCTGCGCGACGCGAAACAGCGCCGTGCGTCGCGGCATATTGAGCAATTCCACGCCCGCAAAAGCCGTCAGTTGCGTGCGCACCCCGGTTCGCTCCGTAAAGCTTTTCATGAAAGCTTGCAGGGCTGGAATCAAGCCCAGGTGGTCGAGCACCGCCGGGCGCAGTTCGCGCGCGAACCGATGCACCAGGTCCACTGAGTTTTCGACCAACCGCTGCGTCTCGGCGATGTTGCGGGCCAGGCTCCTGGTGTCATGCGTGGCGCTTGCCTTTAAGGCCGCCAGGCGGATGTTAATTCCGGTCAGGGTCTGGGCCACCATGTCGTGGAGTTCGCGGCTGATCTCCTTGCGCTCGTTCTCCTGCGCCGACAAAATCTGGCGCGACAACTGCCGCAACTGCTCCTGCAGCACCGCGGATTCCTTGATCGCCCGGGCGTAGCCGCGTTCCTTTTCCTTGAGCGCCTCCTCGACGGACTTGCGCCGGAGGATCTCCCCGCTGAGCGCCAGATTCGACGCCGCCAGGTCCACCGTCCGCTGGCTCAACATCTCGACCGTTTCCTCCAGCGCCGCGACCCCTGCCACGCCGTGGAGCGGCCTTTCCCGCATGGGAACGACCGCCGCGGCGAAGAACTTGCCGGCCCGTTTGATCAGCGCAGGCCGTTTGCCGGCCGGGTAACCCGGCAACAGCTCGGAGACGAGGTATTGCTCGTGGAGCTTGGCAAGGTTGAGCAGCGGGAGGCCGGCGGCCAGGATCTCACTGCCGAGCGCGCGCACCGCCTCGAGGCTGTCGCGGTCGTCCGTGCCGAGGTGTTTCGTCAACGCCGCTTGGTAACGGCGCGACCAATTCTGGAGCTTGCGGTTCATCCGTGACGAATTTTCGGGCGGCCCGACGCACAATGGCAGCAGAAGCTACTACGGCTTGCTGCGTATTGGCGATGTCCTTCTTGAATCGTTTGGTCCGGCCCCGGGCCTCCTTTTGCAACGCGAGCAGCCGCACGTTGATGCCGAGCAGAGTCTGCGCGAGCTCGTTCTGGAGCTGGCGGCTGATCGATTTGCGGTCGTCCTCCTGCGCCGCCAAAATCCGGTGCGTCAGCCAACGCAACCGTTTTTGGAGCTGGAGGGACTCGTCGAGACATTGCTTGTGCAACACCCGCCGCTTCTCGTGGGCTTCCTCCATGGACTTGCGCCGCGCGTCGCCGATTTCGCGTTGGTGGATGGCGGCGGCGAGTGCGTGCGTGCGCGCGCCCAAAGCGGCTTCCAAGCGGACGAAGTCAGCCTCTCTGCGTCCAGGCGCGCGCTGCTGCTCCGCCAGGGGGAAATTTGCCGCGGCAAAGAATATCCCGGCCTGCGCGGTGTTACCCGCCTTTGTCCCGGGCAACGTCCCGGGCGAGAGCAGAGTGCCGACAACCTCTTCGTGCAGGCGGGCGAGGTCGAGCGTCTGCCAGCCGAGGGCGACCGCCCGGCGTCCCAAGCGGTGGGCCAAGCCCACGCTGGAGTGGCCGTCCCGCCGCAAGTGTCTGCGCAGCGCGGCTCCATAGCTCTGGGCTAGTTGGGTTGAGGGTTGTTTCATGTCGGTCCGGCCCACGCGGCGCAACCAGCCGATCCGGCGATTCCAAAACGATGGCTACACTGCCCGCCAATATGCACGGCTGCCGCCGATCTGTATGTCAGGTGAAACCCTACTAAGGTGTCGTCGCGACCGTTCACGAAATCCTCGGCATCAACGGCGGGTCACAAGGGGCCCGGCCGACCGGTCGCTAGGGGTGCTCGCGGATCTTGACCGTGGCAGTCGCGGGGCTGCCGGCTGTGTAGTCCTGGCCGGACTCGAGGGTTAACTTGACCTTGGTAGGCTCGCCGCCCTCATCGCTGCCCTTGGGCAAGGGCCTGACGTTGACCTGGGCCGTGC
>CAXUFU010000212.1:0-5515 GCA_964250275.1 uncultured Chthoniobacterales bacterium
GTCCCCGCGGAGCGCTTCCAAAAAAAGGTAGGGATGGGTCTCCGACCCGGTCCCTGACTGTCCGGAAAGCGTGCCTGTGTATGGCGCGCCCCGTTCCAGGTCCGTTTCCCAGACAGTCAGGGACCGGCTCAGGAGAGCCATCCCTACCCTGGATTTTAGAGTCGCTGCGCGACGGTCCCCGCGGAGCGCTTCCAAAAAAAGGTAGGGATGGGTCTCCGACCCGGTCCCTAATTGTCTGGAAAACGCGCCCGTGTATGGCGCGCCCCGTTCCAGGTCCGGTTCCCAGACAGTCAGGGACCGGCTCGGAGAGCCATCCCTACCTCCCTGGGCTTAGAACCGGATCTTCACGCTGCCTTCGAAATGGATCGGCTCCACGGCGAAGATCGACTCGTTGCCGTAAATGGGGTTCGCCGGATCCCAGTTTCTCTCGTCGGTGGCGTCGTAGACCGAAAAGCGCGCTGTCACGTTCTTGTACGTGTAGAACACGCTGAAGTCGACGTTGTACTGCCAGGGTATCTTGAGCGTCTCGTCGTACGACAACGTCATCGGGCTCGTGATCTGAATATCGGCGGTCACGCCGAGGCCAAAGTCCGTCTTGTAACTCACCAGCCCGTTGATCAGGCTCTTCGGATAGCCAGGCGTGCGAAACGTCCCGAGATATCCGCCGGCCGGCAAGATAAACGAACCCTGGTCAGTGATTACCGTCGTTCCGGGCGCGATGAGTCCATTAACGGGTTTTACATAGCTCGTGATCGGCAAAGCCTCATGCGTAAACCCGGGATTGTCCGTCTCGCTGTCCAGCACACTGTAGCTCGTGGTGGCGTAGAAGTGCTTGTTCGGCTGGTAATAAGCTTCGAACTCCAGGCCTTTGACATCCTGCGTGACCGACGTGCCGCCAATTGACGGATTCTGACGCTCTTGCTGGTAGCCGGTGAAGGTGAAGTACAGCTTGTCCTTGAGGATCGAGAACTTTGAGCCGAGCTCATACAGCCGGCTTTCCTGATGGAAGTCTTGCGAGGTGAAGGTCGGGCTGTACGAGCCACCGTCACCCGTGTTGGTGGATTGGCTCAAGTTGTAGGTGAAATACAGCGTCATCCACGAGAACGGCTTGTACGTGGGGCTGATGTTGGCGTTTGGCAGCACCTGCGTGGTCGCGTAATGCAGGTAGAGCGAGTTCGGCGTGCCGGGAGGGCTCTGGGAATCCACGTACAGAATATCCGCCCGTCCGCCGAAGAAAATGCTGAACTGATCGGTGAACTTGAACGTGTCCTGGAAGTACGGACCAAACTGATAGAGCTGCGACTGCGCGCTATCCCCGTTGTTGGGAGCGAAGACAAAGAGGGCGCTGGCGCCCGGGATATGGTAGTTGCCGCCCGCAAACTCAGATTTCAGAGGAACTTTGACCGTATTGATGGGCTGGGTGATGTCAAAGGCATCGAAGGGCTCCACTTGGAACGTGTCGTAATTGTCATTGTTCTGAAAGCGGAAATCCAGACCGGTATTCACGGTATTGTGAAACACCAGGCCTGTATCCGGCTTACTCTGCACCACCGCCTTGGCGGCATCCTTGCCGTCTTTTGCGTCTTTGCCCGCCGGTTCCTTGGTAGGAGCCGGCTTGCCGTCGTGGCCGACCGGAATGTCGGTGTCGATGATGAACTCCAGGCGATTTTCCACCGCGGCGTTGTCGCGCAAAACCTCGTCAAATTGCTGTGAGTTATAGGTGCGGCGATCGACGCGGTAGTAGAGCGAGTTGTTCACGATCTTAAAACCGTCGTTGACGTTCAAGGTCTGAATCAATTGCGCGGTCTCCGTGTGACCATAGGAACCGTCCTCCGTACCGATGATGTGTTGGGCGGACGAGATATCGACCGTTGGTCCCGCCACGACGGGATTGAAGAACCCCACGATGGTGGAGGGAGCGCCCGGCACCGTCCCGGTGATATACTTGTAATTATCAATCAGATTTTGCGTGACGCGGTTGATACCATTATTTTCGTTGTAATCCGCGTCTTCAAATTCGGCGTTGAACGCCGCCGTATAGTTGGAGGTGGGAGTCCAGGTCAAGGCGCCATAGACGGACTCCTGCTGGATATGAGAGTTATCGTAGTAGCTGCCTGAGTCCTGCCCGGCGTAACTCAGCCGCATCGCAAGTTTGTCCTTGATGAGCGGGCCACCGGTGTCGAGCGACCAACGGTAGACCTGGTAATCGCCGATGGTCGTGCTGACGTCCCCTTGCCACTTGTCAAAGAACGGTTGCTTGGTGACCTCATCCACGTAGCCGCCCACGTACTGGGACGCGCCGTACACGGAATCGGGCGGGCCTTTGATGATGTCGACAGACTCGATGGCATTAAAATCGATGGGAAAGCCGTTGCCGTTGCTGGTGAGTCCCTCACGGATGCCGTTGATGAAAACGTCCGCTGTCTGGCCGCGGATGGAAGGATTGGCCGGCGCGCCGAAGTTCGACTGCGTGAAACTGTCCGAGGTCAGTTTCTCGAAGTCGCGCGGATCCTGGATGTCGATGGCACTGAGTTGTTCGGTGGAAATGATCGTGACGTTACGCGGCGTATCCAGCACCGGCGTGTCCGTGCCGTAAACGGAGTTCGTCGGCCGGTTCGTGGGCATGATGTTTTGCTCGATGGGAACATCGGTGACCACGACGCGATCGCTGTCGGTTGGCGCGTCAGGCACGTTGACCGACTGAGCCAAAACGGCGGCCAAAGGTGAAAAGACAAACCAGAGGGAGGCTGCGACAATCGTTTTCTGCAACATAGGAGTAGCCTGGATGGATGCGGCGGATTGTTAAGAGGCCCGCACGGTTGGGTTGCGTTTAGCACGGTGCGTGCCGTCGTACGCGAGCGGTCAGTTGGTCGTAAAGAAAATGTTAATTATTGTTAAACCGCTTCGTGCCGAAGCGGTACTTTTGCTTTCCAGGGTGGCTTTAAGTGTTAGCAGCCGAGAAAATCGGGTAGATCAGGTTCAATCCCGCGTGGCCTCAGCCGGCCGCGTGCGTTGGTTGTTGCTCACCATGTGCAAAAATATGCAGCAGAACGGGTTGTATTTTACTATAGAAACGGCGCCAACCGGGAGGATGTAGGCGGTCCATGACTTCCCCACGGCTGGTCGCTACTTCCAGAAACTCTTGTGCGGCTCGACCAGTTCCGCTTCCAATTCCGGCAACGGGCCCCAGACCTTCACATTTTTCTGGCTGTGGTCGAAGATGTAGCGGCACGGGACATCGAGCGTTGGATTCTGCGTGCTGCTGCCTGTTAGCTCGAGCAGACGTTTCTCGGCCGCGCCATAAACCACGCGGCCGATATTCGCCCAGTACATCGTGCCGGTGCACATCGCGCACGGCTCAAAGGTCGTATAGAGCGTGCAGCCCCAAAGATAATCGGCCGAGAAACTCAGCCAGGCGGCGCGCACGAGGGTAGCTTCGGCGTGATTGACGGTATCTATATTCCCTTGCTCCATCAGCACCGTGGCGTTGTCCGGACCGACGAGGATGCAGCCGAACGGATGATGGCCAAATTGTTTCGCCCGTTTGGCGACTTCATTGGCGCGGCGCAGATGGCCGATCATTTGTTCCGTCGTGGGGTCCGGGCCGCCAGGAGTAGGGCGCTGCGCTTCGAGCGCTGGCGGAGTCGTGGCAGCGGCGGCCGCCGCCGCGCCGCGCTCCGTTGCCAGGGTCAAGAGGGCCGTGCCGGTGATCAGCCCGGATTGTTTGAGGAAGCCGCGGCGCGATTGCACCGGCTCGCCGGCGGCGATCTGAAAATCTTCGTCCATCCCGATACCCTTGTTTTGCAACACCAAAAAGAGTGCAAAACAAAAAGAGGAGCCAAGGCAAGCGTATTCGTTTGTGCACGGACCGGAAATGCAGATTTGCTTTCCATTCGGCATCCATTTGTTACAGGTACCCCCGGCTCATCCCGGGATCATGGCGAAGTCTTCTTCCGCGCTCACGTTAATCCTCAGTGCGATGCCGTCGGAGATCCGGCTCATCCAGGCGCGCCTGGAGCCGAGCGCGAAAACGGGCCTGCTGGCGTGTTTCCCTTACCGGCAGGGAATTTTGCAAGGCCGGCGCGTGGTCACCGCCGTCACCGGTGTTGGCGTGACCAACGGCGCGATGGTCGCGGCGTTGTTCATTGAAAAATTCCGGCCCGCGGAATTGATCGTTTCCGGCACGGGTTCCCGCTTCAACCCGCGCATCCGCACCGGCGATACGGTCATCTCCACGCGCACCGTGCACCATGCCGCCGGCAGCCTGACGGACTCCGGCATGGTCTATCGCAAAGTGCGCGGGCCGTTGGCCGGGCAAATGACGCATTATCAGTTTGCGCCCGACGCGCGCCTGCTGCGGCTGGCCCGGGCCGCGGCCGCCGGGTATGAGGCCGATCCTGTCACGGTCGAGGGCGAAACGTACCGGCCCACGGTGCTGACCGGCGTGGTCTGTGCCAGCGACTTGTTCGGCGTCTCGGACGCGAAGATCGCGGACCTCAAAGCCAAGCTCGACCCGGACATCATGGAAATGGAAAGCGCCGCGATCGCGCAGGTGTGCGTGCAACTCGGTACGCCGCACATTGTTTTCCGCGCGGGCAGCAACCGCACGCAATCGGATCCGGGCAACGATTACCGCAAGCTCGGCCAGACCGCCGCGCACGCCGCGGCGCGGTGGACGGTCTATTTCGCCGGCTGCCTGGCCGCCCAGGAGAGGGCGGAGAAAGGAGCGCGCGCGACGCGGCGCCAGCCAGTGTCCGCATGAGGTTGTTTTCCCCCGGCGATGGCGAGGGGTTCGTGGCGGCCTTCGTCAATAACCTCGTGCAACTGCTGATCCTGGCGCCGCTTTGCACGTCGGTACTCGGGTTTTCGCCGGACCTGATCTACGGCCGTATCCTGCCGGGCGTGGCCGCGTCGTTTTTGGTCGGCAACTTGTTCTACGCCTGGCAGGCGCTCGCGCTGGCCAAGCGGGAAGGACGCGACGACGTGTGCGCGCTGCCGTACGGCATCAGCACGCCGGGATTGTTCGCGCACGTGTTTCTGGTCATGCTCCCCGCGCGGCAATTGGCGCTCGCCAGCGGGATCGCCGACCCGCAACGCTTTGCGTGGCACGCGGGGCTGGTGGCGTGTTTTTTGGGCGGGGTGCTGGAGTTTAGCTGCGCGTTTTTCGCCGCCAGCATTCGGCGGCACACGCCGCAGGCGGCCATGCTGGCGACCCTGGCAGGGGTCGGCCTGGGCTTTCTGGGGCTGGCTTTTCTTTTCCAGGCCTTTGCGTCGCCCGTCGTCGGGTTGGTCACGCTGGTCCTGGTCTTCATCGTTTTCTTCGGCCGGGTACGCTTTCGCGGCGGGTTGCCCGCCACGGTCGTCGTGCTGGCGGTCGGGACGATCCTCGCCTGGAGCACGGGCCTGGCGCCGGTCGGCGGACCCGCCGCGCGGCCGCGGGCGGATTTGCGCCGGTACTTTACCGGGGCACGGGCGGGGGTGTTGGTGGCGGGGCGGCCCGGCGGGGGCAGGGGGG
>CAXUFU010000213.1:0-5509 GCA_964250275.1 uncultured Chthoniobacterales bacterium
GAGGAGTCCTTCCGAGTCGGCGTCGAGCCGCCCCAGCGGGTAGACGTTCTTGGGAAAGTCGAAGTCCGCCAGCGTCCGATGTGGGGAGCCAGGCTCAGGCGTAAACTGCGTCAGAACGCCGTACGGCTTGTGGAAAGCGAGAAGCATGGCGGCGCGGGAAAGGCATAGCGTACTATTGATGCGAGGAGTGTCCGCTGCGGGGCAACAGCTGACTCGTAAAAAGGTCGGGACGGATCTCCGATCCGATCCCTGACTGTCTGGCAGGCATTGAGCTTCCAAGGTGCGGGCCGTTCTCAGGGGCGCGTCTGCCAGACAGCGAGGGACCGGGTCAGGAGACCCATCCCTACCTCGTTTTGGAGCCGCTGCGCGGCAACGGTCTTAAACCAGTTGCCGACGCGAGCTATTGCGCCGCGGGTTTGACAAGCTCTGTTCTTCAATGGGAGACTCGCTCCCCTCGCGCTCGCCTCGGACACCTCTTGATGAACGTCGCTGACTCCCCATCGCCCTCGCAGGATCCTGCGCCTACCGCCGGCGCTTTGGGGAGCCGGGTACCGGCGCATCCTGCGCTCCGGGCTTGGGTGGAAGAATGCGTCCGGCTGTGCCAGCCGGACCAGGTTTTCTACTGCGACGGTTCCCTTGCTGAACGCGACTACCTCCGCGCGGAAGCTTGCCGCAGCGGGTCCTTGATCGAGCTCGATCAGGAAAAACTGCCCGGCTCTTATTACCACCGCTCGAATCCCAACGATGTGGCTCGGGTCGAGCAACTGACTTTCATCTGCTCCGCCACGGCGGACGAGGCGGGGCCCACCAATTTTTGGCGCGAACCGGCCGCCATGCGCGAGGAACTGCGCCGGCTGCTTGCCGGAGCCATGCGCGGCCGCACGCTCTATGTGGTGCCGTACCTGATGGCACCCGCCGGCTCAGCCCTGGCTAAGGTGGGCGTGGAGCTGACCGATTCCATTTACGTGGTGCTGAACATGGGGCTGATGACCCGGATGGGCAGCATCGCGCTCGAGCACCTCGGCACCGAGGGCGAGTTCAACCGCGGCCTGCACTCGACCGTCGATTGCCAGCCCGCCCGCCGGTTCATCTGCCATTTCCCGGAGGCCAATGAGATCATCAGCGTCGGTTCCGGCTACGGCGGCAACGCGTTGCTCGGCAAGAAATGTTTTGCCCTGCGCATCGGCAGCTACCTGGGCCGGCAACAAGGCTGGATGGCCGAGCACATGCTGCTCCTGGCCGCCGAGTCGCCGGAGGGCCGCAAACATTATATTGCCGCCGCTTTCCCGAGCGCGTGCGGCAAGACCAATTTTGCCATGCTCATCCCGCCCACGCATTTTGGCGGGTGGAAAATCCGCACCATCGGCGACGACATCGCCTGGATGCGAGCCGGCGAGGACGGCCGCTTGTGGGCGCTCAATCCGGAAAGCGGCTACTTCGGCGTGATTCCCGGCACCAACTCCACCACCAATCCGACCGCAATGCGTACCATCGCGCGGGACACGATCTACACGAACGTCGCGCTCACCGCTGACCGGGATGTCTGGTGGGAAGGCAAAGACGGGCCGGTGCCGGCTCGCTGCACCGATTGGAAAGACGAGCCGTGGACGCCGGCGTGCGGTACCCCGGCCGCGCACCCGAACAGCCGGTTCACGTCCCCGATGCAAAACAACCCCTCGCTCGCGGAGGAAGCCGACGATCCGCGCGGCGTGCCGATCAGCGCGATCATCTTCGGCGGCCGCCGGCGCGATACCGTGCCGCTGGTTTGCCAATCGTTCGATTGGACGCACGGGGTCTTTCTGGGCGCCAGCATGGCGAGCGAAACCACGGCGGCCGCGGTCGGCGCGGTGGGCCAGGTGCGGCGTGACCCGATGGCGATGCTGCCATTTTGCGGTTACCACATGGGGGATTATTTCCGGCACTGGCTCGAGGTCGGCGAGCGGCTGACGCACCCGCCGCTGATTTTCGGGGTCAATTGGTTTCGGCGGGATGCCGCTGGAAACCTTTTGTGGCCGGGTTTTGGCGAGAACATCCGGGTGCTGGAGTGGATCATCCGCCGCTGCGAAGGTCTCCCGAACGCGCAGGAGAGTCCCATCGGCTGGCTGCCGCGCCTGGAAGATTTTTCCCTGGCAGGTCTGGAGGATTTCCCGCCAGAGCGGTTGGCGGAGCTCCTGGCGGTGAACACTGCCGAGTGGCAGGCGGAGCTGGGCGCCCAGCGGGATTTTTTCACGAAGATCGGGCCCCGGCTGCCCTCCGAGCTGGCGGCGCAATGCGACCGGCTCAGCTCCCGGCTGGCGCCCTGACGATGTTTCACGCGCCGTTTTCCATTTTGCTACCCGGCTGGTTTCCGGGCTAGGATGCCGGGGCAGTGCCTGGTACTGATCCATTGCGCATGAAGAATCCGCCGCCCGAGAAGGAGAAATCGGCTGTTTACAACGGCCGCTTCAATCGGGGTCTGTCATGGCTGCTGGCTCGCCTGAAGGTGCAGGACGTGCCGCACATCAAGCGGATCATTGTCACGGTGGTGGGTGGCACCGTGCTGATTTTCGGCCTGACGATGATCGTGCTGCCGGGGCAGGTGGTCGTCATCGTGGCAGGGTTGGCCATCCTGGGCACCGAGTACGCGTGGGCACGCTATTTGTTGCGGCGCGGCCGCCGGTTGGCCAGCCAAGCGCTCTCGCGCACGCAGCGGCTGGTCCAGCGTCTCAGCACGCCGGCCGAGCCGCCCGCCGCGGGAGACGTTCCCGAGCACGGGGGCGCGGAGGTGTCCGAAAGTCCGGCGCCAGCGGCGACCAGCATCAGTAGCGTCAGCGGCGTGCTGCCGTGCCGCCTTCCCCGGTGGCACAATTGGAGGTTTTTCGCGCGTTGTAGTCCGGCTTGTGAAGGTTCGCGAGATCATCAACATCATCCAAGACGATGGCTGGTTCTTGGTTCGGACACGTGGAAGCCATCGTCCATTCCGTCACTTCACCAAGCCCGGTACTGTTACAGTCGCTGGAGGTGCAAGCGACGACTTGCCCAGGAAGACACATCGCAGTATCCTGACGCAGGCTGGCCTGCGCTAATTTGTGGAATGGAAAAGTACCTTGTTGTCATTGAGCCCAGCACGACTGGATACGCGGCCTTTTCTCCGGATGTGCCAGGTTGCGTTGCTACTGGGCGGAGCATTGAAGACACGTTGACCGAAATGCGGTCGGCGCTGGCTTTTCATTTCGAAGGGATGGCTGAAGCGGACGAAACTCCGCCTGAGCCGAAGGGCCTCGAACATTATCTGCGTAGTGAAGCCTACCTTACTGATCCCGGTGACCTTCTGACCACGATAGCAGCGGATGAACTGCTAGCTCCTTTTGCGGGGTCTAGATCTTAACTTCTATTTAAGCACTTGGACGGGCAAGGTTCCTTGCGGCCTGAGTGTCTGTTCGCCAATTGCGGTTCAGCACAGAAAGCAAGGGGCACGACGGAGCGTGCCCGTTCAAGTATTTGGCGAGAGATGAGCTGCAACTTCACTCCGGCGCCTGCGCGCCTACCTGCCGTGCCAGGTCTGCCAGTTCGGCGCCGTTCTCCAGGCCGTCGATGAAGCGCCGCGGGATGCCCGAAAGACCCACTTGCGCTCCCACCAGCGCTCCGGTGAGGCAGGCGCGGCTCATATTCTGGCCGCCGCCGTTGATCGCGTGCAGCACGGCGCTCTCAAAATCGTCGGGGAAGCGGGCAGCCAGATAGTAAGCGGCCGGCAGAACGTATTGTATCGCGCAGGACATCCCGTACACGAGCGAAACTTTCCAGGCAGGTTCGATCTGCACGCCGGGATCCTTGGCCGCTTGCGCGCACCAGCCGGGCAGCAGCAGAGCATCGGGCGAGGCAAAGCCGAGTGAGTGCTCGCCCTTGTCGCCATCGCCGCTCCCAGGCAGCGTATCGTATTTAAAGCGGAGCCTGCCAGTGCGGACCGGCTCCATGAGCACGTCGGGCAGGTATTCGTCGAATGGCTCGCCCCGCACGAGGGCTGCGACCACCGCCGCGAAGCCGACGCATTGGGCCGCCGTGCCGACGTCGCGCTGGGTCAGCCCGATGTTGGCGGCGGCCTGCGTGGCGGCGGCGACGGGATCGGCGGCGTAGCGCGCAGCCACGACGACCCCGCGTTCGGCCGCCTCAGAGGTATCCGCCAGGCCGGCGCATTGGCCCCAAGGTTTGCCGAGCTTGACGCGGTTGAGCCAGGTCTCGCGCAGCGATTGGTTCGTAAAGCCGCCCGGCCCAAACTTGGCGGTGCCGTTGAGGAGGGGCAGGATTTTCTCGTCCAACTGCCGGGTGAAATCGTCTTGGTCGTAGCCGCCGCAGTCCGCCACGGAGCGAAGCAGTAGGGCGATGATGAGGCCGGTCTGGGAAAGTTGGCCCGCCTGCATGCCCGCGTGATAATGGCCGGGCCTTGGCGCGGTGTACCCCGTGATCCAAGGCCCGTACGCCTGGCGCAGTTCGTCCAGGTCATAGTACCAATGCGGCCCGAGCCCGAGCGCATCGCCGACGAGCGCCCCCATGATTGCACCTGCGGCACGGTCGGCGAGAGAAGTTGTCATACACCTCCATTACGACTCCAGGGAATGGGATGGACGCAGACCGCTGGGGGCGGCGCCTCGAGCGACCGTGTGGCTCAGGGCACCGCAGCATCGCAAAGAAGATCGAGCTCCTCTGTCAACTCCATTGTTTCGCCTGCCCCAATGCGAAGATGCTCAAGTTGCGGGGCAGAGTTCGCTCCTTTATCATGCGTTTATGACTGCTGGGTCCACCCTTTTCAACGCGGATCAAACCCGTGTTTTCGACGAGTTTCTCGCGCCCGAGCCGCAAGACGGTCATGAGCCAGAAAGCCGGCTGGTGCTTTGCGGCGTGTCTTGGGAGCGGTACTTGGCGTTCGACAAAGCCTTGGGTGATAACCGCCCCGGACCGCGCTTTTACTACCTGGACGAAGAACTTGAGATCATGGGCAGCTCCGGCGAGCACGAACGTGTGAAGATGTGGCTTACGGATTTCATGGGGGATTATTTCCTGGAAATGGGCGTCGAGATCATAACGCGCGGGCAGGCCACTATGCGGTCGGCGCTTGAGCAAGCAGGAGCTGAACCGGATGTATCCTGGTGCATTGGCGCCGAGCGGGAGTTTCCTGATCTAGTGCTCGAGATTGCGCTCACCAGCGGCGGCATAGACAAACTGGAACTCTACCGGCGCTTCGCGGTGCCGGAGGTTTGGTTCTGGCGCCGGGGAAAGCTTGAAGTCTACGCGCTGGCCGAAGACGGCAGCCGCTACGAGGCCGTTGTGTCCGGCAGCCGTTTGTCGTCCGGTCTGGATACTTCACTCCTGGAGCGATGCGTCTCGATCCCATCCTGGCAAGAGGCGCGGCGGGCTTTTCGCGCGGGTCTCGCGGCTGGGAAATAGCACAGCTTCTCTGGCGGCAGCGAAGTGCCGGATGCCGGTAAGTTCCGGTTGTAGGGCGGGCGCTTCGCCTGCCGGGTACAGCGCCATC
>CAXUFU010000214.1:0-5502 GCA_964250275.1 uncultured Chthoniobacterales bacterium
GGGGGGGGTTGGGGGGGGGGGGGCGGCGCGCGCCGGGGGGGGGGTTTCCCGGGGGGGGGGCCCCCCCGCCCTACAAAACCAGGAATGACTGTTTGCGGTTGGCCTCCCGATTATCCTTATCTCAGCGCCACCCCGCGGAGAGCACCGTTCCTGCGCCGGACACAGAACGGGAACTTTGCGCTTGCGGGTGCCGGATACCGGCCTCAAACTCTGCGTAAGAGCGAAATGAAGTTATTGCCGGCGTGGCGGAATTGGCAGACGCGCTGGACTCAAAATCCTGTACTCGCAAGAGTGTGTCGGTTCGACCCCGACCGCCGGCACATCGTTTCGCTTCTTCCTCTCCTCGCTTTCGCCCGGCACTCAACCGAGCGGGCGCCGGGGATCCCGCCCGACAACCCCGGCCACGGGAAGTTCCGCTTCGATTTCGCGGCCGAGAAAGGTCAGCAACACCCGGACACGCTCCCGGGCCGGCTGATAGCTGGTGACCAGTGCCCGGACTTGCTCGAAGGCGCCTTGGGTAATGGTCACCTCTTGCCCGGGGCCCGGCACGGTCGCAATCACCGCGATCTCCGTATCCCCGAGCGAGCGGCTGAGCTGCGCCACCAGCTCGTCGGGAATGGACGGACAAACGCCGCCAAACTGGACGATGCCGCGAATGCCGTGCGCATGCTGAATCTCCCGGGCTTGGGCGGCGAGTGCGAACCGGGCGAAAAGGTAGCTCGGGAACATGGCCTCGGTCACCCAGGTCTTGCCGCGGCCGCGGGCGCTGGGGCGCTCAAAGCGGACCAGAGGCGCAAAGACCTCTAAGCCTGCCAGTTTGCGCAGATGCAGCGCGGCGATGCGTTCGTGCTTGGGTTGCGCACGCAGGCAGTACCAGGAAAGCTCCGCCACCTGAGCGGGAGGCGGCTCAGCGGCCGACGGGTCGGTCATGCTTTCGTATACCTCGGCCGACGCGCAAGTCCAACCCATCCACCTCTCAAGGCAGATCGAGCGAAACGGTCGCCGCATCGCTTCCCCGCGGCGACAACGTGGTCTCGCGCCATAAACGGCGATGGTTCAGCGCAAAAAGACGCGGCTGCCGGTTCAATCGGTCATGCGCAAGACTGCCAATGTCCGGTCCAGATGGAAGCGCTCCTGGTACAACGCCGCGGCGCGCGTGCGGAGCTGCCCCAACTCGGCAGCGTCCGCCAGAAGCGGGCCCACGGCCTGCGCGAGTTCCTCGTTGGAGTGGGCCAGGCGGACTGCGCCGCTTTCGGTCCAGATCGGCTCGCTGAGCGGGCCGGTGGTCGTGAGGATCGGCAAGCCCAGCGCTAGGCTCGCCATCACGCTGGTGCGCCGGCTGCTCACGCCGTCGATATAGGGTTGCACGATCAAGTCGCAGGCGGCGAGATGCTCCGCCACCGCCGCCGGTTCCAGCGCCCCGACCGCCACCAGGCTCGCCGCCAGGTCAGGCTGGAGGCGCACGAGTTCGGCGGCAAAGGGGATACTGCCCCGGCCGATGAGCAGAAATCTTGTCCCTGGCTCGCCGCGCAGCACCCGGGGAACGACGATGCGCAAACCATCGGCGATATGGCCGCCAAACGTGCCGAAATGGCCGATGAGCTTGGTGGCCGTCGAGCCGGCTAACAGCGTCTCGCGCCGTTTGGCCAGGTGCTCCGGCTGCACGTTTGCCGGCATGGTGCTGGGGATGGGCAGCCACGTCAGCACGCGCGGGCCCGCCATGGGCCGCAGGACCGGTTCCCAGCCCGCGATGGACATAAAGATCCGGGCGGCGGAACAGACCGACAAACGCGCCATCAGAGCCGTGGCAACCGCATGCAGTTGACGCCGCAAACGGCGCGGAGACGGTAGCCCGCCTTCCCAGTCGACGGCCACTTCGTGGAACATCATGTCCAAAGGATGCCGCCGCCCGGCGGTCGCCAGCCACACGCAAAACGGCAGGTTCATCGTGTCCCAGCCGTAGGCTTGGGGAACGTATTGCACGAGCAGGCGCGCGCCTGGCGGTGCTCGGTGCAGCGCGCGGCGCAGTTGCCAGAGGCTGCGCGGCCCGAAGCGATCCGGGAGCCGATGGAGAGCGACGCCGTCTACGGGCGCGTCCGGCTCTGACGAACGTGGCGCCCAGACGTGCACCTCGTCCCCGGCCGCAGCCAGACCATGGGCGATCAGGCGCGTGTAATCGCTGACTCCACCCGGCTGCGGCGGATACTCACCGGTGACGATCATCCAGTACATGCGTGGGGCGGGAAAACTTACGCGGGGGCGCTCAGTGCAAGTCCCGCGCCAGCGCGAGTTCAATGGCCGGGAGCGGTCAACGATTCGTCTGCCACGGCGAGAAAAAAGCGTTCGACCAGTGCGGTGGCAGACGGCATCATAGGCGAGATCGAACCAACTATTACATGTATAAAATCTTTGGACTATTTGTCGGTGGCCGTGCAGCGCTGGGGTTGCTTGTCATTCGGATCGGCTTTGGCATCGGTCTGATGGAGCATGGCTGGATGAAGATTCAGCATCCGTTTTCCTGGATGGGACCCGGAGCGCCGGTTCCCGGGGGAATGCAGAGCCTGGCGGCCATCAGTGAGTTTGGCGGCGGCTTGGCCATGATCGTCGGCCTGCTGACGCCTTTGGCGATGTTGGGGATCCTCTGCACGATGGGTTTTGCCATGATCCACGTGCATTTTCCGCAGCACGCATCCTACGTGAATATTAGCGGTGCCAAGGGAGCACCCACGTATGAACTAGCCATGCATTACTTTCTCGTTGCCCTGGGCTTGCTGATCAGCGGTCCCGGCGCGCTGTCGTTGGATGCGCTGCTCTTTAATCGCCCAGTCGCGGTGGCGACGGCAAGCACGACCACTTACACGTCGTAAGCGGCGGCGACGGAGCGGGCAGAGGGCTCAGGCCTACCTTTAAGGCAGCGGCGACAGCGTGAACTTTACCGGCGCCGAACTGCTGGCCGACCTGATCTTCGGCTTGATCGGCATAGCGGCGTTTGCCTACGGCCGCAAGCAAGGGCAATGGAAGACAGCGCTAATTGCCGTGTTGATCATGTGCTACCCCTACTTTGTGTCGGGTACGCTCATGTTGTTTGGCATCGGGATCGTGCTGACGCTAGCGCTGTTTGTCTTTTATGATTAACGGTCGGGGATAGGTCTCTGAGCCGGGCTCTGACTGTCCGGCGGACGCCTCTGTGCTATGCGCCGTCACACCTAAATTCGAGCTTTCCACACAGTCTGCGACTATCTCGGCGAGCCATTCCGACCTTGGGTGACGAGTCAACTGCGCTGCGCTTTCAAACGGTCAGCACGAGCTTGCCAAATTGTGCGGCCGCTTCCATCGCGTCGAGGGCGGCGTTGCCGTGCGCCAGCGGAAAAGTTCGGTCTGCCAGCGGGGTGATCCGGTGCTCGTTCACCAGGCGCAGCATGTCGCCAAAGTCGGCGGGCGAGCCCATCGTCGAGCCTAGAATCGAGAGCTGCTTCCAAAAAACGCGCCGCATGGGGAATTTCGCTGGGTCGCCGCGCGTCGCGCCGAAGAACGCGATCCTTCCTCCGGGAGCGGCTAACTCGATGAGCTCGAAGAAGCCGTCGCCGCCGGCGCTATCGATGATGACATCAAAGCCGGCGGGCACCTGGTCCTTCAGTTTCTTGGACCAGTTCGCTTCCTTGTAATTAGCGCTTCCAGCCGCGCCGAGTTGTGCGGCGCGTTCAAGCTTTCCATCTGCGCCGCTCGTGACGAACACCTTGGCCCCAACTGCCGTCGCGTATTGCAGCACGAAGATCGCCACACCGCCGCCAATACCCGTCACGAGCACATTTTCGCCCGGCTGGAGTTGCGCCCGGGAGAACAGCGCCCGGTAAGCGGTCAAGCCCGCCAGCGGCAGGGCGGCGGCGTGGACGCTGTCCAGATGCGCGGGCTTCGGCGCGAGCTGGCTGGCGGGTACGCAGACGTGTTCGGCGAAGGTCCCGTTGTCCGGCAGCCCGAGGATGCGGAAACCATCCGCCTGCGCCCGCGACCGCTCTCCCCAACCGAGGCCGGGATTGATGATAACGCTTTGTCCCGCCCAGCTCGCGTCCGCCTCGGGGCCGCACGCGATGACGCGCCCGCAGCCATCGGAGCCGAGAATGATGGGGAACTTGAGTCCGGCGTACTGCCCCTGGCGGATCCAAAGATCGCGATGGTTAAGCGCCGCTGCTTCCAGCGCGACGACTACCTCGCCCGGGCCAGGCTTTAGATCCGGCAGTTCTTGCAACCGCAACGGCTGATTTACGTCTTCAAGAACGAGTGCTTTCATACCCGCACGCTAGAAGCTGGCTGGCATGATGCAAAAAGAAAGGGCGAAGCGTATTCCAGTCAGCAGCGGGCTGGTTGTCGAGAGCCCCAATCATCCGCGTGACGCCCGAGTGATCGAAGAACTGGGGTCAATGGGCTTCGGTAATCAACTTCCTTACGCGCCAACGGTCACCCACCAGTTCCAGTTGAACCCACCATTTGAAGTTGCTGGCGACCTTTCCTTCTATGGCTGGACCAAAGAGACTATCGACCTCTTCGCCGCGAAGCCTTTGATCCAGCCGGGAGAGGCAGTCAACCACTTAGCGGTGTTGGCAGAAAGATGAAGACGACCTGATCGGCGGCTTCTTGCCGAAACGCTTTCCAGTCGCCAGCCTGAAGCGCATGAATGATGCGGGAGCACGTGGCCGCAAACGGGTCAGCAGCGTCAGCCGGCTGCCCACCCCAGAAGCCCATACACAGAAGTAATAAAGAGGGAAGTCTCATCAAGCGGGCAGAACCCTCCAGCTATCTGTGCAATGCATGAGCGTCGCCGAAGATCCCAGGGATGCTCAACGGATGTACTTCAAGAAATCTTGAGCATCGATGCCAGCGTCGCGCAACGCGCCCTTGAGCGTGAAGCGGTCCACCTCTTCGTGGA
Organism: uncultured Chthoniobacterales bacterium; assembly: GCA_964250275.1. GTDB lineage: Bacteria > Verrucomicrobiota > Verrucomicrobiia > Chthoniobacterales > SZAS-18 > CAXUFU01. The sequence continues at coordinate 4,925 of CAXUFU010000214.1, forward strand.
ATGGAAAGACGATACGGCGTCCGTCTGGATGCTGCATTTTAATGTGGCTACCTTTGCGGTGAATCTCCACGAAACCCATGCGATGTAAGGCCGCTGAAACCTGTCGGCCCGTGAGCAAAGGCAGCTTCACAAAGTGAGCGCAACTACCTCGTGAGATTCATCTTCCTGCAGGTCTTGAGTTGACGGTTCCAGGTAAAGCTCGATCGCTTCCTGGATGTTCTGGAGTGCCTCTGCACGGGTACGCCCTTGCGACCAGCAGCTCTTGAGCGAGGGACAGTGTGCGGAAAAGTAACCGTCGTCTCCGCGCTCAACGACTACATGCAGAACCATACTCCTAGGTTATTCGACGGAGGCAAAGGCGTCAACGATCACGGAAAGCGAGCGATATCTCTCAGGTACAAACCACGTCACCTTTTCGACGGTACGACCCGAAGTGAGACGCAGGCTGGCGGCCAGGCAGGAAAAAGGAAGGTGGAACGCTGGCGCACCCTGCACCAACTTCTCTGTGTGGCTACCACTCTTCTCGCGCCAAAAAGGACCGCCGCCCGCCGATCGGCCAAGCGCACGCTGCGCGTGAT
>CAXUFU010000215.1:0-5477 GCA_964250275.1 uncultured Chthoniobacterales bacterium
GTCTCAGCACGAATTAACAGCCAAAGTCTTGTGCCGAGAAGCATCGCGGCGGACGCATTCCACGCCAACAGCGTCAGCTGGCTGACTTGGCTTCGTCGCGCATCTTTTTAACGACATCGTGCGCGGCGAGGATGGCACTATGCTGTTCTTCCACCAAGCTCCGGACTCCAAGGTTTAGACGGCCCTCTGCCAGAGCATCGCTAAAGGCCTTTTTGGCAATGTCTTCGCCCCGCTCGCACTCGGCCAAAATCGCGTGGCGATCCTGCGTGCTCAAAGCCGCCTTCAGCCCGATCCAACCCCGATGCACCGAGCCTGACGCGCTGCCAGACGTTTCCGGCTCGCTCTCACCGAGATCAAACGCCGCCCTTTGCAGAACTTTCGCGAACTCGTGGCGCTGTTGCGAATACTTCAAGCACAATGCCTTGAGATCGACGTCCTGAGCCTCATCGGCAGCTTGCTGATAGCCGAGCTCGCCGTCTTTAAGCGTTTCAATTAATTCGTTAAGAGTCGAGACCGTGTGTTTAGTGTCATTTGTGTCCATGTTAGCTAAGTATTCGAACGGGATAGGTCTGATGGACTGGTGGAACGCGTGCCAGTTGCCGGGCCATGCATGCGCTTGGCGCTCTTAACTCGCAGCCGCTAGGTCGCCGCTAGCGCATCTAACAAGGTATCCACTTTCTCGACCAAGGCGTTCACGTTGAAGGGCTTAAGCAGGTAGTCGCTCGCGCCGAGCGCCTGCAGTCGTGCGTGGGTCTCGACCGAATCATCCCCGCTGATCACGAGCACCGGGATGTGGGCAATCGCGGGCGTAGCGCGCAAGCTGGTCAGCACAGCGTCGGCGCTCATGCCGGGCAGTTGCACATTAAGCAGGATGACATCGGGTCGCCGCACGCTTGCCTGCTGCAAGCCGCTGTGCCCGTCGTGGGCTGCGAGCAAGTGCCACGCTGGCCGCAAACCATCGATGATCAACTTGACGGCTTCGAGATTCGACAGAGTATCTTCGATGTAGAGTAGAGTCGCCTGCTTCGCGCCGCCTGGGCCCTTGCCAACATCCTGGCGGGAAGAGAGTTCGGACATGTGGGTGCAAGTTCGGCGGCCTACGTCTTGTCCCCCGCAAATCCCGGGAAGCAAACCCGGCGACCCGAATTACTTTCCTCGCTCCGCGCTAAACCGCACCGAATCAGGGCTCGCTCAAACTTTCCTTCGGACGATGGTAATCGTCGAGTTTTTGGGAATGATGGCTCTGGGCAATCGGCCAGTGGAACCAAACGGTAAATGTATCGCTTTCAAAGGTGGCTCCGACATACCGCGCGCGCAAGGCCTCCGCGCGATCCTGCAAACCAAAAGCTCCCGCCACAAAATCGGCGACTACGGTGAGCCCAAAGCCGGAACCGGTGGTGGTCACCTGCGGTTCGAAAAGCGTGCGCAAATTGAAGGCGGGCGTATCAGCTGTGCCATCGGGGTGGCCAGCCGGAAATAAGGAGCGGAGGTAGTTTGCATCCTCAGGATTCACCTGGTTAGAAAGCACAAAGCGCAGGCAGGCATCGTCCGCCGGGTTGGAGGTTGGAAAAATGGCCACGTCCAGGCGATCGCCAGCGGCATGCCGGCAGGCGTTATTAGCCAAATTGTAAAAGATCCGATCCAAGGCCGCGCTCTCCAAGCAGCATTCCGTCAAAGCACCCTGGTGCCGACAATCCACATACATGCGGGTGGGACGTTCCTGCCACCTGGGGCCGACCACCGAGCAATGCCATTTTTCGATGATCAACTTTACGTCGTGGCTTTTTGGCTGACGGTCCACTTCGCGCCGCGGCTCATCCAAGCCAGTAAACGCGCTACGCATGATCTTGAGGTGGTCGCGGGCCAAGACAAACAAGACCTGGAGGGTCGCTTCATCCTGCGGCGCCAGTTCGAGCAACTGCAAGCGCCCAAGGAGGGAGCTGAGCGCGCCGCCGCGCACGTCGTGCATGGATTTGGCGAGCTGCTCGGCATGATCGACGGCCCGGGAAGCTTTCCCTAGCTCACGCACCTCGTCGATAAGGGCGTCCAGTCGATTTTGCTGGGTCCAGAGTCGGATCTCCCGCCATTTCTGCGCATCATCGGTGGCGGAGTTGGCGATGGTAAAGAGCAGATCCGTCAGCACTTTATAAAGATGCTGCAAAAGCTGCTGGTCGCGTCCGGCGAGTAGCGAGACGGGAAAGCAGAGGTTATCCCCGAGATAGCGAGACGTGCGGCGGTTAGGCAGATGCGCGGGCGCCAAAGAAAGCAGCCAGTCCGCGATCGGGGGTAAGTCGGTCTGCTCTCGGGTAGATGAAGCGATGGACATAGAGACTGCAAGGCAGCGGCTAAAGAGCACGTGGCGGCGAAGTCAATCTTCGCCCACCGATCTCATCATCTGCCGCGGAGACTTAACCGGCAAGCCAGGGGGGTGCGCCGCGCGCGACCGACAGTCTAGCCATTGGCCGCCTGGGAGAGCTCGGAGGCGGGCGATCTTGGGGGTGAGGATCAGAGCGGGCATAAATGCTTCGCCGGCCCTGCCCAAACTCTCGGGTCACCGGATGCGCACGCGAAACCGGAGCGCCCTCCGGGGAGTTTAGCATGGTTTTCGTCATCCGTGGCATTTAAGCGCGCCGCAGTATCGAGCAAAGCCGCGTAGAAGCAATCCGTCAGATCGATTGCTCCTTTTTGAGCCCGAGCCAGTCCGGGTTTTGGGCGGTGCTATCGAAGTGCCAAGTGGTTTTGTACAGCTCGGCCTCCCCTTTGTTCGCCGCCAGGCGTGTCCGGCCCAGCAGGGCGGCGACGGCCGCTTTATCCATCGGCTGATAGGTCTTGGCGGCTTGCAACGCCTGCTCGAGCACCTCCTGCTTATCGATCCCGGTGATCACCACCGCGACCGGCAAGCTCATGGAAAAATGCAGCATGTCGATCGGATCGACGCCCGCTTGCTTGGCGGCATCAAGCACAAAGTGATCGCCAAAAGTTTTCATCGCCAGCGGCCCGATCTTCTCGCGCAGCAGCACCGGGAGCACCTGGGCGCTGAAGGAGCGGAAGTGTGCGTCCATGACGTTGATCGGCATTTGCACCGTGTCGAAATGGAAGTTGTTCTCCCGGGCCACCTGCAACATGCGCAGGTGGATGAGCGGATCCTTGTGCCCGGTGAAACCGATGAAGCGCAACTTTCCCTGCTGCTTTGCCTCCAGGAAGGCAGCCATGGCTCCGTCCTCCTTGAAAATGGAATCCGGATCTTCCATGCGGATGACCTCATGGTGTTGCACGAGATCGATGTGGTCGGTTTGCAGCCGGGTCAACGACTCTTCGATCTGGCGCATCGCGGCCTTTTTAGTGCGGCCGTCGATCTTGGTCATCTGGAACACTTTATCGCGGTAGCCGCCTTCCTTGTAGGCCTTGCCGGCGCGCAGTTCGCTCTCGCCCAGGTTATAGTCCCAGGAGTTATCCATGAAGGTGATGCCGTTATCAATCGCCGCGTGGATGAGGCGGATGGCTTCATCTTCCGTGGAAGTCTTGCCCAAATGGAAACCGCCCATGCCAACGAGGGACACGCTCACGCCGGTGCTCCCGAGCGGACGGTAAACCATATCGCCCTTGCGCACTTCACCGGGCATTTCACCCTCGAGCAGCGGGAGGTCGCCCGGGGCGGATTCCTCCGTGTTGATGGGTTCGACTTTCTTGACCGTGTCCGTGTCCGATCCGGCGGCAAAAGCGAGGCCCTGGGTGGCGGCAACACCCACGGAAAGGGCAGCGGAAGTTTTCAAAAACGAGCGGCGGGAATGCTTCATAAGTTAGGCGATTGCGAGAGAGTTCATTCACTTCGTGGCGAATGCCGCGCGGGAGCGTACAAATCGGCGTGATTGGGTAGGTGATCTCATGACCGCGCGCAATTGAGTGCGCGAGCCACGGTGGAAATCCGCCGGTCCCAAAGAAGCGGCTGCCGTTGCCATCCGGCCGAGCCGATGGCATCCTCCCTGCCCTTTCCGATCCTGCCATGCCGCCGCCGCGCTCCATTTTCCAGGAAGCTCGCCTGACGCTGGCGTTCGCGATTCCCATGACCGCCGGGCAGGTCGGGCAGATGCTGCTCGGGTTCTCGGACAACCTGATGGTCGGCCGCGTGGGCGTAGCGCCATTGGCGTCCAGCGCGTTTGCTCTCGGGATCCTCAACGTTTTGCTGGTCACAGGCATCGGCTTGCTGGCAGGGGTCACCGTGCTGGCGGCGCAAGCACACGGCGCCAAAAGGTGCTGGGAGGCCGGCGAGGTGCTGCGCGGCGGCTTGTTGGTCAGCTTGCTTGCGGGCCTGATGATGGCCCTGCTGGCAACGCTGGGTTTTGGGGCGCTGCGGCATCTCGGCGAACCGCCGGAGGTCGTGGCGCAAGCGCACGCCTTTTTCGTGATTGTCGCCTGGTCCTTGCTGCCCGCCTTGGGCTGGCAATGCCTGAAGTGCTACTGCGAGGCGTTATCCTCTCCGGCGTTGCCTATGCTGACGATGTTTGGCGCGGTGATGCTAAACGTTTTCCTGAGCTGGATCCTCATTTATGGGCGCCTCGGGTCTCGCGCCTTCGGCCTGGCGGGCGCGGGTTGGGCAACTCTGATAACCCGCTGGCTCCTGTTCGCCGTGCTGCTCGGGTGGATGCTGCGTCTGCCGCATTTGCGCCAGGCGCTGCCTGCCCGCTGGTTCGCGCCCTTGGTCTGGGCACGGCTGCGTGCGCAGTTGGGCCTGGGCGTGCCGGTCGCGTTTCAGCTCTTGCTGGAAGTGGGCACCTTCGGCCTGGCAGCGATGATGTTGGGTTGGCTCGGGGCGAGGTCGCTGGCCGCCCACCAGATTGCCCTCAGTTACGCAGGTCTGACGTTCATGTTTCCTTTGGGCATCGCCATGGCTGTGAGTGTGCGCGTGGGCCAGGCGGTCGGCGCGGAGGAATGGGCGCGCGTGCGGCCGATCGGGTTAGGCGGCGTCGCCATGGCGATGCTGGTGATGGCTTTTTTCGCCAGCGGGTTCCTGCTGTTACGGGTGGCACTGGTCGGATTTTTCGTGCGGGACGCTGAGACCGCCTTGCTCGCGGCCCAATTGCTCAGCGTCGCAGGCATTTTCCAGGTTTTCGATGGCGTGCAAGTGGTGAGCATGGGCGCCCTGCGGGGCCTCTCCGACGTAAAAATCCCGACCCTAATCTCGTTTGTCAGCTATTGGGTGATCGCGCTGCCGTTGTGCTATTTCGTAGGGATTGCCGGCCGAGTGGGAGCGGTGGGAGTTTGGTCTGGATTCGCCTGTGGGCTGGCGTTTGCAGCCGTGGCGTTGGTCACCCGATTCTTAGTGAAGACGGCGACCGGTGCGGCGCATTGGCTCCCGGCCGACACGATGCTCGCCGCGACTCCTCCGAGGGTGTAATCCGCGATCGTGGAGCGAAATCAATAAACGCGTGTTTTAGGGACTTGGGCAGAGCTGGATTCGAACCAGCGAAGGCGTAAGC
>CAXUFU010000216.1:0-239 GCA_964250275.1 uncultured Chthoniobacterales bacterium
CTCCTGCACCGCGGCAATCGTATCGAGCCGGTCCTGGAACGTGTGCGTGCGGACGATCTCCGGATAATGCTCGGGCGAGGTGTCGATATTGTGATTGTACGCGGTCACGCCCGCGGCCTTTAGCTGCGCGGCCTCGGCCACGCCAAGCTGCCCGAGCGTCACGCAGACTTCCATGCCGAGTTGGGAGACTTCCCGCACGATCTCGAGCACCTGCTGGAACTTGGCTTCGCCGCTCCGCC
>CAXUFU010000216.1:249-5457 GCA_964250275.1 uncultured Chthoniobacterales bacterium
ACGCGTCGAACCATGCTCCCGCGCGGCCCTGGCCGAGGCGAGCACTTGATCGACCTCAAGCAGGCGCTCCGCCTTGACGCCCGCCTGATAGTGGGCACTCTGGGCGCAGTATCCGCAGTCCTCGCTGCAACCGCCGGTCTTGATGCTCAGCAGTGTGCAGAGCTGCATCTCGTCCTTTTGCGGCCAGTACGCCTCGTACACGCGGCGGGCGTGTTGGACGAGATCGAAAAACGGCTGGCGATATGTCGCCTGGAGCTGCGCAAAATCCATGGACTGGGGGTTTTTACCGTGAGTTTACTTGTAGCGGCGGTCTATGACCGGCGAAGAAGCTGCGTCTCGGGCGGCGGACATCGGCGGTCTTAGAGCGCCGCTACAGCCGGGCGGCGTCGCCGGTCATAGACCGCCGCTACAGCCGGAGCATTTGCTTCTAGTTCACCCACTTGCCGTCGGGCGAGCTCAACACCGGGATGACGCCGTTGAGTGCCTCATCCCGGTTCGAGAAATCGGTGCGCCCGATGGCGCCGATCATATGCGTACCGGTAGCCTCGTAGAATTTCTTGCTCATTTCCTCGCCCGTGTGGCAGCCCCAGCTTTTCACAAACGCATTGCGCGCGAAATCGTTGCGATGCAGCTGGGTCAATTGATCCTCGTGCAGGTAAAACTTCGAGGCGCTGTCGATGTTGTTGCTGTAGTCGAACATAAAACAGCAACGGTTCGAGTGGCCGAAATACTCGAAGTCCACCACCTTGATCCGGTCCCGCGGCTGGCCGTTATTGAGGTAGTTGATGACGTCCACGCCAGTTTCGACCGGCACCAGATGGAGATGGTATTTGTCGCGCACCGAGTTGATGTCAGCGATGAGATCCTGATGGTCTTGAGCGGCGCGCGCGCGGTAGCCGTCCTCAAAAACGAGCCAGGTGATGATCGCATTAGGATCGTTGCCAATCTGCGCCTCGATCTGCTGCACACGCGTCCGCGACGCGCGCACGAAACTGCCCCAGAATTGATCGTGCGGCACCGCCTTGTATTTCTCCCACTGGAACAGCGAAGAGCTGCCCGTCAGAATGACATACTCGCGCGGTGGTCCGGGCGTGATCGGCGCCGGCAGAGACGCGACGTTGGCATTGACGCGCACAGCGCCGGTGTCAGGAAGCTGAGCTTGAGCGCCGGACATCGCCGCGCCGAACAGCGCACCAGCGACGAGGAGAAGAGTGGAGACGAGCTTCATGGGGAAGGCGGTTGAGCGTCACGAAATTACGTCCGAGGAGGCTGGCTGTAAAGTTAGCTTATGCTGTGCCGGGAGTTCCGACTGTAGCGGCGGTCTGTGACCGTCGAAATTTGCGGCCGAAGCACAGCCCCTCCGACGGTCACAGAGCCCCTCCGACGGTCACAGACCGCCGCTACAGTCGGAACAACGCCAGCTTCACCGCTCCGCGCCGTCCAACAAATGCTCGCCGCGCACGAGATCGTTCCACGTCTGCCGCTCCCGGACCAAATGCGCGTTCCCGCCGCTGACGAGCACCTCCGCCGGTAACGGTCGCGCGTTGTAATTCGAGGCCATCGCAAAACCGTAAGCGCCCGCGCTCATCAGCGCGGCCAGGTCGCCTTGCCGGAGCGGCGGCAGCGCACGTTCCTGCGCAAAGAAATCGCCGCTCTCGCAAACCGGCCCAACCACGTCGGCCGTCTCGCGGGGATCGGTGGCGGCCGGCTCACGCACGGGCACGACCTCATGGTATCCCTGGTACAGCGCGGGCCGGATCAGGTCGTTCATGCCCGCGTCGACAATCACAAATTTTTTGCCGCTAGCCGTTGTCTTCAGATACTGGACGCGGGTCAACAGCACGCCTGCGTTGCCCACCATGAAACGGCCCGGCTCCAACAGAATGCGCAAACCCAGCGGCTGCAGGGTTGGGATAATGGCGGTCGCATAATCCTGCACGCTGAGGCTGGCGGTCGCGCCCGGCTCCTGCCGCCACCAGGCTTCCTGGCCGCTCTCCAGCGACGACCGGTAAACGATGCCCAACCCGCCGCCGATGCTGAAAAACTCGATGCCATAGGAGCGCTTGAGCTCGGCCGCCAGCGGCGCGACCTTTTTGACCGCCTGCACGAAGGTAGCCGCCTCGGTGATCTGCGAGCCGATGTGCATTTGCACCCCGCGGATGCGCACGTGCGGCAGCCGGGCCGCCGCCGCGTAGACCTCGAGCGCCCGGTCGATCCCGACGCCAAACTTGTTCTCGCTTTTGCCGGTCGAAATGTACTTGTGGCCGCCGCCGGCGATATCCGGGTTGACGCGCAGGGCGATCGGCGCGCGCCGGTGCTGTTCGCCGGCCACGGCGTTGATGAGCTCGAGCTCGCCCTCGCTTTCGACGTTGAAGGAGAGGACGCCCTGGCGCAGCCCATACTCGATCTCGGCGCGCGTCTTGCCCACTCCCGCAAAGGTGCAGCATTCCGGCTTGCCGCCGGCGCGGGTGACGCGGAACAGCTCGCCCGCCGAGACAATGTCGAACCCGGAGCGTTCGCGCGCCAGCAGGTTGAGCACGGCGAGGTTTGAGTTCGCTTTGACGGCGTAGCAAATCAGATGGTCGAGCGGCTTGAGCGCCTCGTCGAGCCGGCGGTAGTGATCGAGGATCGTCTCGGCGCTGTAGACGTACAGAGGAGTGCCGTAATGGGCTGCCGCCTCGGCCAGATCGATGTTTTCGCAGTGAAGCGTGCCCTGGTGGTAGCGGAACGAATGCATGAGAGATGAGACGGGGCGGGAACTTCTAGCTGTAGCGGCGGTCTACGACCATCTGTAGCGGCGGTCTACGACCGTCTGTAGCGGCGGTCTACGACCGTCGAGGCGCAGAACTGGACCGGTAGACTACGAGAGCACAACAGCGCGGCGCCCGCACCTCTGCCCAACAGGGTCGGAAGCATCCTCCAATTGTAGGGCGCCCGCTTCGGGTGCCAGGAACGGCGCCAGCCTCGCCCCCCCACGCGGCCGCCCTACAAACCGGACTCCCCTACTGCCGGGTAATCCCGAACTCGGCGCGCCGGTTGGCGGCCCAGGCGTTCTCGTTCGACGCGGGATCGACGGGCATCTCCGCGCCGAAGCTCACCGTCTGGATGCGCGCCGGACTGACCCCGGCGTTGACCAGCGCCTCGCGCACGGCGCCCGCGCGTTTTTCGCCTAGTGCGCGGTTGTAGCCGGCCGTGCCGCGCTCGTCGGTAAAGCCGGCGACGATGACGCTGTTCGGCGCGCGTTGCAGGAAATCGGCCGCTTGCACCTTGCCGCCATCGTCCGGGCTCACCGCGGAACTGTCGAAGGCGAAATGGACCGGCGCGAAACGGCCCTTTTGCACGCTCGGATCCAGGAACGAGACGCCTTCCTGGCGCGGCGGCAGCGGAATGCCGTTGACCGAATCGTTGTCTGCTCCCGTGACCGCGGCGCCGTTCTGATTGTGGCCCCCGGTGCAACCCGCCAGGCCCAGCAAGAGCGCCGCCGATAGATAATGAAGTCGATGCATAGCCATGTTTTTGGTTTTCTCCCTGGAGGGCAGCGTCAAGCGCCTCACCGGCTCCAGGTGGGTTCCGAGATTTTCCCGACGCCGCTGATGATCCGGACGCGCTTGCCGCTGGGCACGTCGAGCAGGTAAAGCGCGCCGCCATCGGTAAAGATCAGGTGCCGGGAATCGGCGCCCCAAACCGGGTTTTCCGCGTCAGCCGGCGCCACGACATGCGCGCTGCCGCTGCCGAGCTCGAGCACCGCCGCCTGGAAGCCGCCGCCGCCGCGGACATTGAAGGCCACCTTCTTGCCGTCCGGCGACCAATTCGGTTCCGTGCAGTAGTTAAAGCCGGTCGGCACCGGGTGTCCCGGGCCGCCGCTCGTGCTGATCCGGTAAAGTAACGGCGGCCCGCTCGCATCCGAGACATAGATGAGCTCGTTACCCTGTGGCGACCAAGTCGGCGAACTTTCGACTCCCGGCGTATGGGTGAGCCTTTGGGCGCCGCCGCCGTCCAACCCGGTGATGTATAGCTCCGGGTTGCCGTCCTTGCTGCAACTCATCGCCAGACGGGTGCCATCGGGCGAGAACGCCGCCCCGGTATTCGTGCCGGGAAACTTCACGATGCGCGACCGCGCTCCGGTGGCGAGATCGATCAGATAAATATCGGCGTACCCGCTTTTGTATCCGGTGTAAGCGAGCTTGCGGCCATCGGGACTGAGCGCCGGGCCGACGCTGATATTGTTGTCGCTGGTTAACTGCCGCAGATTGGCGCCGTCGGCATCGCAGGTATAGACCTCCTTGCGGCCCGTGCGCGTGCCGATGAACGCGATCTTGCTCGCGGCGATCCCCCGGGTGTGGGTCAAGGCCAGGACGATATCGTCGGCGAACTCGTGCGCCGCGGCCTGGGGCGTGCCGTTATAGGTCTTGTTGAGCAGGGCCGCGCCGCCGCGGTCGGTCAACTGGCCTTGCAGACTGCCCGCGGCGACCGAACCCCGGGCCGTGTAGGCGGCGGCGCCGGGAGTCGGGCTGAGTTGAAAAACGCTGGCGAGATTGAGGTCCGCCGTGAGCGTTTTGGTGGCCGTGGCGCCTTCCGCGCCGGTCAGGGGAGTGACGGCCAGATCGATGGATTCCGCGCTCTTGCGCACGGTGATGACGGCCGGTTCCTGTGCTTGGCCGGCGCCTGCAGAGACGAAGAGCGCGGCCGCCGCGAGCAGGAGGCGTGAAAGAGTGAACACGGAAGGGCGCATGAGCCGGCAGACTGACGACAATAATAGTTACAAAGAGGGAGCGCATTCAATCACCCTTTGCTGGCGGTGTCAAAGTGCGCGGCAGCGATGGATTTAGCTCTGCCTAGGATCATGACAGAGATTGAGGTCGCCTTGCTTGCCGGGTGCAACGCGATCGTGCACTCACATTCGTGAACGAGGTAGGGGCGGGCTCTCCGAGCCGTCCCTGACTGTCTGCTACCGTTCCTGCGAGTTCGTCCGTGCCGTCTCGCGAGACGCCCCCCTCAGACAGTCAGGGACCGGGTCGGAGACCCATCCCGAGACCCATCCCTACCTTTCTTTGGATTGTTGCAAGCTACTAGTCGCGCTCAAACTTGATCGCGATCTCGTAGTAACCGCGCTTGGCTAGCTTTTCCGGCAGGGCGTCGATTTGTTTGACCCGCGCGGCAGCGGCCAAGACGGAGTCGTCCATCGCCGGGGTTCCGGAAGGGGACAAC
>CAXUFU010000217.1:0-5455 GCA_964250275.1 uncultured Chthoniobacterales bacterium
GTCATTGGCCGACCGCGAAAAAGCGCGCAGATCGCCGCTTTACCCTCACAGGCCGGTCGGGTGATCGATGAACTGCCACGGCAACTGGAAACGGCCGCCGATCTCCGCCGCCAGCGCTTTGACCCCGAAGGTCTCCGTCGCATAATGGCCGCCGAAGAGCAGGTTGACGCCTAGATCCTCGGCCAGCGGGAACGTCCAATGCGGCCCCTCGCCCGTAATAAACGTGTCGATCCCGGCCGCTGCCATCTCCTGCACCTCGCTCCCGGCGCCTCCCGTCACCACGCCGATTTCCCGCGCCAGCGCCGGGCCGGCGGGGCAAACCCGAACCGGCCCTGCGACCGCTGCTTCCAGCCTCGCCACCAGTTCCGTTCGCGCCATCTCGCAACAAGCCCGCCATCCAATGCAGGTGCCCTTGTAAGGAGCAAAAGGCGTGGTGTTCTCCAGACCGAGCGCGGCGCAAAGCAGGGCGTTGTTGCCGATCCGCGGATGCGTGTCGAGCGGCAGGTGCGCGCTGTAAACCGCCAGCCCTGCGTCCAAAGCTCGTTTTAAAAGGCGGTACCGGGCACCCGTGACCGTTTGCAGCCCCTGCCAAAAGAGACCGTGGTGCACGATCAGCAGGTCGCAGCCGAGCTCCGCCGCGGCGTCGATTGTGTAACCGCAGGCATCCACCGCCGCCGCGATCCGCGTGACGCCGCCGGCGTTCGCCACTTGCAAGCCATTGAGCGCGTGCGGGTAATCCGCGATCTCGCCGCACCGCAGCAGGCTGTCACAGTATCCGACGATCTCAGTGAGCGGGGCGGGAAAGCGGGCAGCCATGGCGCGAACCTGCCGAGTATGGCATCGTTCGCGTCCGCCCGCAGGTGTTTGGTCCCATCCTTCTGTCATTATGCTAAGCGCAGGTATCGTCGGCTTGCCCAACGTCGGCAAATCCACCCTTTTCAACGCCGTCACCCGCACCCGCAAAGCGGCGGCGGCCAATTATCCATTCTGCACGATCGATCCGAACGTGGGGATCGTCACCGTCCCGGATGCGCGGCTCGGGGTGCTCGCCAAGCTGAGCGAATCGGAGAAAATCATCCCCGCCGCCATCGAGTTCGTGGATATCGCCGGCCTGGTGAAGGGTGCCAGCGGCGGGGAGGGGCTGGGCAACCAGTTCCTGAGCCATATCCGCGAGGTCGACGCCATCGTGCAGGTGGTGCGCTGTTTTGAAGACGCGGATATCCATCACGTCAGCGGTTCGGTCGACCCCGTCCGCGACATTGAAGTCATCAACACGGAACTGATCCTGGCCGACCTGGCCAGCGCGCAAAAACGGCACGACCGCAACGCAAAATCGGCCAAATCCGGCGACAAAACCGCTCAGGCCGAGAATGCGTTGCTGGGCCGTCTGCTGCCGCACCTGGATGCCGGCAAGCCCGCCATGATGCTGGAGGTTTCCGATGACGAGCGCCGCCTCTTGCGCACGTTCTTCCTGCTCAGCGGCAAATCTACGATTTTCGCGTGTAATGTCGCGGAAAGCGATCTTGCGGCCGTCACGACGCAAGTGGCCGAGAAGGAGTTGCATTCCACCTCGTCGCCGGCCGCGGCGCACGTGCGGGCAGTGCGCGAGTACGCGAAAACGCATCTCAACACCGAGGCTGTGATCATCAGTGCGCAGATCGAGAGCGAACTGGTCGACCTCTCTGACGAGGAGGCGGCGGAGTATCTGGCCGGGCTCGGTGTCAGCGGCGGCGAAGGCAGTGGGGTGGGCGCGCTGATTCGGGCCGTCTATCATTTGCTCGGGCTGCGCACCTACCTGACCACCGGCGAAAAGGAGACGCGCGCCTGGACCATCCGCGCAGGCGACAAAGCACCCGCGGCGGCTGGGGTCATCCACTCGGATTTCGAGCGCGGGTTTATCGCCGCCGAAGTGACGGCGTACGATGAGCTCGTCAAGTTCGGGTCGTTCGCCAAAGCGCGGGAAGCGGGCCGGTTGCGGATCGAAGGCAAGGAGTACGTGGTGCAGGATGGCGATGTGGTGGAGTTCCGCTTCAACGTCTGAGCGGCGGTTGGAAAAAAACACGAACTTGGCAAGGCTTTCCGGTTAGCCGCATCCGTTTACATACGCCGCCTCCCCGCTGCCATAGCCTGGCGAGATCGGGGGCGAAGGACCTTAACCGAAAGCTTTTATAATGACCAACGCAGCAAAAGACCTGACCCAAGAAGCCGCCTGCAGCCCTTCCGACCGCGTGGCTGGGTACGTCATCCTCGCCCGGATGGCCGATAAATGCCGCGCCATGTCGGCCGGCAAGCTGGGCGAATATCACTGCGATTGTCCGCTCGATAACATGCTCCTCGGCTTTAAGGGAGTGCCGTTTGCCGAAGTCAAAAAGGAGATCGACGGCGGCGCGACCGACGAGCAGCTCGCCCAATATCTGGATACGCACGGCACACCAAAGACTCGGGAAGAAGTCGAAGCTTGGTCTGACACGATGGACGAGGTAAATCCGTACAACGATCCTTCCAAGCGCGACTGGTTTTCTGGCGAATGCGCCAAGTTGGACCTTGATCCTGCGACCACGACGCTCTTTGAGTGGCTGGACGCGGACGATGAAGCCAGCTTCTAGGGTGGCCGAAATTTGATCAGGGTGGCGGCGTGCTTCCTGTAGGGCGGGCGCTTCGCCTGGCGGAACCGGGGTCGCCCGAGGCGGGCGAAGCGTTTGACCCGCAGGAACAGGTGTCGGTGTCCTCTATTTAACCATCCACCGAGGGTAGCTTTACAGACAGCAAGGGATCCGCTCGGAGAGCCATCCCTACCTTTGTTTACACGTCTTCGTCTTCGATTTCCTGCCGGCGGGACTCGACCATCTGGTCGTGTGTCGCCTCTGCGATGCCCTCGCCGTATAGCGCTTCTCCGACCGTTTGCTCGTCACCGTGCATCGCGGCGTTGGTGGACGGTTCGACGGAAAAGCCGCTTTCGCCGGCCACATCGTCCCGCTCGATCAGATCGGAGATGGAAGGATCGTCGTCATTGGCAATGGTCGGATCGACCGCGCCGCGCAGTTCCTGACGCGCCTGGTAGCGGTGTCCATCGTTGACTTCGTCGGCCGATAAGCCAGCGATCAAGGCCAATTCGCGTGCCCGTTCTTCGACTTGGTCGCGGTTTGCTTCACCGAGGCCGGCATCATGATCGAGAATCTTGCCGACGGTTTCCGCAGGTTGATCAGGGAGTTGCATATGGCATGATTCGCATGCGGCGTACGGAGCGACCGTCTTTGCCCCTGTACCCGATGCGCCGCACCCACTCGTTCCCCGGCAGACCATGAGCGAAACCGGCCAGCGCCCAGTCATCGGCCTCACCTTGGGCGACGCCGCCGGCATCGGCCCGGAAGTCGCCGCGGCGGCGCTGGCGTCCGGAGAACTCGATCCCGCCTTCGCTTACCGGTGCATCGGAAATCCGCCACTGGAGGTGGAGCCGGGCAGGCCCACCGCCGCGAGTGCCCGCGCCTCCTGGGACGCCTTGGAGGAAGCTGCCCGGCTAGCCCTGGCAGGCGATCTGGCAGCCGTGGTGACTGGCCCGGTCTGCAAGGCCAACTTGTACGCCGAGGGTTTCCACTTCGCCGGCCAGACGGAGTTTTTCGCGGCGCGCTGCGACATCGATAACTTCGCCATGTTGCTCACGGGTGGCAATCTCACTGTCGCCCTGGTCAGCACGCATTTGCCGCTGGCGGCGGCCATCGAGCAGCTGTCGACGGCGGAAATCGTGCGGGTGGGGGGATTACTGGCGGATTACTTACGCCGGCGCCTGCCGCGCGCGGCCCGGATCGGGGTGGCCGGCTTGAACCCGCACGCGGGGGAAAACGGTACTTTGGGGCGCGAGGAAATCGATCTGATCGCACCGGCGGTCGCGGAGCTACAGCGTCGCCACGCAGGCGGGGGCGTCGAGTTTGCCGGTCCGGTGCCGCCGGATACCGTGTTCTTTCAAGCGGTGCAAGGCCAATGGGATGCGGTCCTGTGCATGTATCACGACCAAGGGCTCATCCCGCTCAAATTGCACGCCTTCGATGCCGGCGTGAACGTCACGCTCGGGCTGCCGATCATCCGCACCAGCCCGGACCACGGCACCGCCTTCGGCCTGGCCGGCAAGGGGCACGCGCGCCCCGGCAGTATGATCGCGGCGATCCGCCTGGCGACCGAGCTGGCCTCCAGATCCAAGGTAGGGATGGGTCTCCGACCCGGTCCCTGACTGTCTGGTGAGCGTCCTGTTTACACGGCGCGCCCCTTTCAACGGCGGGTCAAACCAGACGGCAAAGGACCAGCCCGGGAATGCCATTGTCACCCGTCGCCCAGCCCCCAATCTGCCTCGGTTTGGATTGACGCCGCGTCCGGATAGCCTCCAAATGCCCGCGGCGTGATTTCTCGTCTTCTGCTGCTGCTCGTCCCGCTCTCGCTTGCGCTGGCGTACGGCTTCCACGCCCCGGCGGCCTGGATTTTCCTGACGGCTGTCGCTGCCATCGTCCCGCTCTCCGAATACATGCGGCACGCGACCGAAGAGATCGCCCACGCCTGCGGAGAAGCGATCGGCGGTTTGCTCAACGTGACCTTCGGCAACGCCCCAGAGTTGTTGATCGCGGTGTTCCTGCTGCGAGCCGGCGCCGTGGAGGTGGTCAAGGCGCAGATCATCGGCGCGATCATCGGCAACAGCTTGTTGGGCCTCGGCCTGGCCATTGTGGCGGGCAGCTTCGGGCGCGCCAAGCAGGAGTTTAAAAAGGAAAGCGCCTCCATGCTTTCGAGCATGCTGATTTTGTGCGTGATCGCTCTCCTGCTCCCGGCGTTCTTCGATTTTGCGGTCCGCCAGACATCGCCGCCGCTGGAAGTCGCGGGGCGCGACCTGCAATTCAGCCTCGCGGTTGCCGCCGTCCTGATCGTCCTCTACGTGGGCAATCTCATCTACACCTTGGTGACGCACCGCAAGATCTACGCGTTGCCTCCGGCGACCGGCACCGTCCCCGCTGGGTGGCCGCTCCCGCTTTCGTTGGCGGTGCTCCTGGCCGCGGCCGCGCTGACGGCCCTGGAAGCCGAGCTGATCAGCGGCGCATTGCAGGCTACCTCCGAACGCCTGCATCTCTCGACCTTTTTTCTCGGCATCATCGTCCTGGCGATCGTCGGCAACATTCCCGAAAAGGCGTCCGCCATTTACTTTGCTCGCCAGGACCGCATGGGACTGGTTGTAACGATCACCGTCGGTTCAACGATCCAGATGGCCCTCCTGATCGCTCCAACGATGATCTTTCTCTCCCATCTGCTGGGCCGTCCGATGGACCTGGTCTTTTCCAGCCCATTGGAACTGGCGGCCGTGGTGTCGGCGGCGTTCGTGGTCAACGCCATCGCGCAAGACGGTGAGACGACGTGGTTCGAAGGCGTGCTGCTCTTGGGCGTTTACCTGCTCCTGGCGCTGGCGTTTTTCTTCGTGGGG